>JBCBSO010000486.1:0-3499 GCA_039819205.1 Actinomycetota bacterium | reverse complement strand
GTCGACCCGAGGAACGTTGGCCCGCCGATGCCCAGGAACAGTGCCAGCGATTCGGCGGTGACGACGAGCAAACCGCTGCGTAGTGGCGCGGACCGGCGCCAGTACAGCGGGATGGTGCCGCACAGCACGATGAGGGTGGTCCACCACGTGGGGTCGAGTTCGTCGCGGCCTTCCACGCTGACGGCGCCGCTGAGGTGCGCCGACAGCGCAAGTGCGGTGAACAGGGCCGCGACGGCACCGTCAGCCACGCGCGGGTGGCGTCGAAACCACTCGACCGGATTGGCCGCCCGCAGTGCCTGCACGGCGATGACGCTAGCGAGACGGTCGAGAACACTCGTCCGCCTATGGGTGGATGTCGCATACGATCCAGGGTTGATGGCGAATTGCGCGTCGTGTGGGCGCGAACTCCCTGATGGGGCACGCTTCTGCCCATTCTGCGGCCATCAGGTGGTCGCGGCGGCGAGTGAAGAGCGGCGCGTGGTGACCGTCGTGTTCGCCGACATCGTCGGGTACACGGCGCTGTCCGAGCAGCTCGACCCGGAGCGGGTGAAGCGGTTGATCGACGGCGCATTCGAGCGCCTCATCGCCGACATCGAGTCGTTCGGTGGTCGGGTCGACAAAGTGCTCGGCGACGGGATTCTGGCGCTGTTTGGTGCCCCGGTGGCCCACGAAGACGACGCCGATCGGGCGGTGTGGGCCTCGATGCAGATGCACGAGTCGCTGGCCCGCCTCGTCGACGAGCACGACGATGTCGAGGGACCGTTGCGGCTGCGGGTGGGGATCAACACCGGTGAGGTGTTGTTCGGTGCCGTGTCCGGCACCACCGAGTCGACGGCGATGGGCGACGTGGTCAATGTGGCCTCGCGATTGCAAACGATGGCCGAGCCCGGTGACATCTTGCTCGGCGACGACACCGCATCGCTCGTGTCCGACGACATCATTCGCGAGCTCGTCGACGACCTCCATCCCGAGGTGACGGTGCGCGGCCGTGAGCAGCAACTCAAGGTGTGGCGGGTCATCGGCCGTCAGCGTCGAGCGCCCGAACGCGTCGGCCGGTTCGGCCTGCCCTTCGTCGGGCGACGGACGCAGCTCGAGCTGATGTCATCGATCATGGGCATGGTGGCCAACGGCCGGAGCGCGATCGTCGCGGTCAGTGGTGAAGCGGGCTCGGGGAAGTCGCGACTGGTCGCCGAGGCCATCGAGACGTTCCCCAGTCGCCAAGTCGTCGTGTTCGCCGGCGTGTGCGCACCGTTCGGCGACACCAACGTGTGGTCGCCGATCGCCAGCGCGCTGTTCCGACGCTTGGACTTCGACCCCAACGTGCCGTCGGCGACGCTGCGACGGGTGGTCCGCGAGCGTGCGCTGGAGCTGTACGACTTTGTCGCCGACGATCCGGCGCTGGATCGATTCGTCGAGGGTGTGCTCCATCTGTTGGGGCACCCGAGTGAGCTCGACCGTGTCCCGCCACTGCAGGCGCGCGAAACGTTGTTCGCCATGATCGTCGAGGGTCTGCGTCGCCGCAGCCGCACTGGCCCGATCGTGTTGTGGATCGACGATCTGCAGTGGGCCGACACCTTGCTCATCGATCTGTTGCATCGCATCGCCCGGTCGCTGATCGATCGTCCGGTACTCATCGTGACCGCTCAACGCGACGACGCCGAACTCGACTGGCCCCCAGGGAACGATCTGCCGATCACCGTGCGTATGCCCCTCGAGCCGCTTGAGCGTGACGAGGCAGCGGCCTTGATCGCCGCAGCGTTCGGTGACGGTGTCGACAGCGAGCTGGCGCAGCGGCTGTACGAGCGCAGCGGTGGCAATCCGCTCTTTCTCACCGAGCTGACCGAGCTCGCCCGGGTGCATCCCGAGAGCTCCGATCTTCCGGGAACGTTGCGTGCCCTGATTGCCGCTCGGCTCGATCGGCTGCCGCCGACGCAGCGGGCGATCGTCGACAACGCCGCCGTGCTCGGGACGACTGGCCCGGTGGTTGCGCTCGCCGAGTTCGCCGAGGAAATGGGTCAGCCGTTCACGTACGACGAGGTCGATGCCCTGGTCGCCGATGGCGTCTTCGAGGTCAATCTCGGGTGGTGGCGGTTCCGCAGCGATGTGGTGCGTGAGGTGGCGTACCAGACGCTTACCAAGCAGGTTCGTGCGCAGCGCCACGCTGGTACCGCTGCGTTCATGCTGGCGCACGAGAGCACCGGCATCGACGAGATCGCCTATCACGCGGCGAGCGCCGCTGAACTCGTTGACGAGATCGGACCGGTGCCGGGCGTGCTGCCGACGATCGGCCAGCAGGCTGCGCAGCTGTTGCACGATGCGGCCCGCAGGTCGCTCGACGTCGGCGCGTTCCATCAGGCGCAGCGCCAAGCGACGCGTGCGCTCGAGCTCGGTATCGACGACCCCGATCTGCGTCGCCACGTGCTGCTCGTGCGGGGTGAGGCGCTGCGCGAGCGGCGGATGGCGGGGCGCGCCCGCGCCGACGGCGACGACGTGTTGGCCGACGCGATCGAGGCGGGCGATACGGCGACTGAAGCGGCAGCGCGCCGCTTGCTTGGCGTGCTCGATCAGCGCGATGGCGATCTCGACGCGGCGCGGTTTCAACTCGGCCGCAGCGTCGAGTTGTTCCGCGAGCTCGGCGACGACATCGAGACGGCGGCCAGCCTGCGCGATCGCGGGTTCGCCGAGATCTTCGGCGGCTCGTTGAGCGACGCCGAGTGGTTGCTCGGTGAGTCTGAGGCACTGTCGGAGCAGCTCGACGATCGACGTGGACGTGCGTGGGTTCGTCAGCACCAGGCCTGGGTGGCGTTTCTGTCGGGCGACAGTGAACTCGCTGAGGAGCGGCTGCACTTGGCGCGCGAAGAGTTCGCCGACCTCGGCGACCGGCAGGGGAGCGGATGGGCCAATGGCCTGCTCGCCTACGTCCGCTTCTTCCAGCGCGACTTTCCCGAAGCCGAGCGGTTGGCCAACGAAGTGCGGGCCAACGCCATCGAGCTCGGCGACCGGTGGGCACCGTCGATGATGGACTCACTGGTCGCCTCGATCCGGCTGTGGTCGGGTCGATTCAGCGACGCCGAAGAGCTCAGCCGTCGAGCCACCGTTGGTTTCGAAGAGCTCGGGGATCGCTTCGGCATGGTGCAGGCGCTGGCGCCGCGCCTGCGGGCGCTCGTTGCCCTCGGCAGGACCCACGAAGCCGAGCGCACGCTCGAAGAGGTGATGACGTTCGGTGAGTCGTTCGGCAACCTCAGCTACCCGTGGATGGCGGCGGCAGGCGCGTCGGTACACATGGGCCTCGGCGAGCGGGCGGTCACCGTGGGCGAAGAATCGCTGGCCCGAGTGTTGGCAATGGGCGCCGAGGGGTCGGAGAATCGAGTCACCTTGGCGCTCGCTCGGTGTCAGGTCGGCGAACCCGACATCGCCCTGGCAATTCTGCTCGACGTGCGCCACGACTTCCCGTACGCGCAGGCCGTGCAAGCGCTCGCCAGTTCGATGACCGGCGACG
>JBCBSO010000485.1:0-3501 GCA_039819205.1 Actinomycetota bacterium | reverse complement strand
GGCGACCGGGCCGTGATCGATGGCGCCCTCACCATGGCGCTCACGATGGTCGACTGTTTGGCGAGCGCCGACACTCGCGACGAGATACGCGCCGCCTTCACCCCCGGCGACCGCAGCGGTTCGTAACCCGGCTCGCCAGGGACCGGCGCCAAGCCGAGCACCGTTCCGACCGCATGGTTGCGGCCCGCGCAATGAAAATGAGAATCGTTCTCGTTTCGGCTAGGGTGTCTGGGTGGATGGTCCCCCGATGTCGTACGCCGATTGGAAGCGCTGTATCGAGGTCGATTGCTCGATCCCGCTGACCGTGGCGTTCTGCGAAAAGCGCATCAAAGCGCTGAACAACCCACGCGACACGCACACGGCGGCGTTCAGAAAGCAGTGGGGCGACGATCATCTCGCCCGCGTGGTCGGCTGGTTCGAGCAGGCGCTCGAAACCGACGCCCGTGCCGACTGATTCGCTGAGGTGCGAGCACATCCCGGACGGTCGGGAGGGACCTTGTTCCGTGTCACTGTCATCTGCCTTGCTGTCTACTATTAGGCATGCCTATCAAGACTGCAGGTGTGAGGTGGTATGAGCACGATCGATGATGAGCTGACAACACGGCCGGCCGAGCGCGCCCCGGCCGACGCGGATCCAGTACCAGCGCCAGCGCCCGAGCCAGGCCTGTGGACGATCATTGCGCCCGTCAACCGCGAGATCTACACCGGCATGACGGTGTCGCTGCTGAGCCTGGTGATGTGGCTGGGCTCGATCATGCTGTTCTTGCCGATCGCCAACGAGATCACGTCGGGCGATCCCGACTCGGGTCGGATCTGGACGTTGCTCGCAATCAGCGTGGGCCTCGTGGTGCTGTCGTTCGTGTGTCGCGTCGCGTCGTTTCACATCTCCCACCTCGGCGCGTTTCGGCTCGAACAGATCCTGCGCACCGACCTCACACATCGGCTCGCCAAGGTTCCGCTCGGCTATGTCGTTTCCGCTGGCTCCGGCGCACTCAAGAAGGTGGTGCTCGACGATGTCCGCGCGCTGCACGCGTTCGTCGCCGACAGCACGCCGCTGTTCGCCAAGACGTTCTCCGCGCCGATCCTCGGTGTGATCTTGATGTTCGTGCTCGACTGGCGGCTCGCATTGCTGTCGCTCGTGTTGCTCCCGGTCGGGCTGATCGGCATGTTTCTTGCGTTCCGCGACTACGACGTGGCCCGCAAGAACGTCGATGACGCCAACGAACGCATCAACGGCGTGATCAACGAATACGTGCAGGGGATGCACATCGTGCGCACATTCGACGACGGGTCGGGTTCGTTCGAGCGCTATCGAGCTGCCCTCAACGACGCCACCACCACCTTGCGCGACTGGACCGAACGGTCGCAGTCGGGGGCGTACATCGCCCGGACGTTGTTCGCTGCCCTTCCGACCGTGCTCGTGCTGCTTGCCGTCGGCATCCCGATGGTGCGCAACGGTTCGGTCGAGCTGCCGATCCTGATGATGTTCCTCCTGCTCGCACCAACGGTCACCGAGTCGATCGTGCCGATCGTCTGGTTGCAGCAGCTGATCACGAGTGCTGCCGCGTCGGTGAAACGCATCGGTCGACTCCGCGCTGTCGAGTTGATGCCTGAGCCTGAGACCGGCACGCCACCCGCCGACGCATCGGTCGAGCTGCGCAACGTCACGTTTCGTTACGACGGTCGCACCGACAACGCCTTGACCGATGTCAGCATCTCGATGCCGGCCGGCACCGTCACGGCGCTCGTCGGGCCGTCGGGCGCCGGGAAGAGCACCGTTGCGCAGCTGATCCCGCGGTTCTGGGACGTGCTCGACGGGCAGGTGCTGATCGGCGGCGTCGACGTGCGCGACATGACCGCCGACCAGCTGATGCGGTCGGTGGCGTTCGTGTTCCAATCGCCGTTCCTGTTCGGCGACACCATCCGCAACAACATTCGCCTCGGACGCACCGACGCCACCGACGACGAGGTCGAACACGCAGCACGCGCCGCGCAGGCGCACGACTTCATCATCAACGAGTTGCCCGACGGGTACGACACGGTGGTGAGCGAGCGTGGATCGAGCCTGTCTGGCGGGCAGCGGCAGCGCATCACGATCGCCCGGGCGATCCTTCAAGACAGCCCGATCATCGTGCTCGACGAGGCGACGGCGTTCGCCGACCCCGACAATGAGGCGAAGATCCATCAAGCGCTGGCCGAGCTCGCTCGCGGCAAGACCCTGATCGTGGTCGCCCACCGGTTGTCGACGATCAGCGACGCCCACCAGATCGTCGTGCTCGACGCCGGCCGGGTGAGCGAGCGGGGCACACACGAGCAGCTCGCCGCCTCCGACGGCCGGTACGCCCGTCTGTGGGCGCATTTCAATCGAGCCCAGGGTTGGGGGCTGCGCAGCGGCGACCCCGAGACACCGTCAGCACCCGACCACGCCGACGCTGTGGTGCGCTGAGGGAGTCGTCATGATCACCACGTTCCGCAACATGATCGACGCCTGCGGCTCGAAAGCGCCGTTGATGAAGCGCGCGTTGACGCTCTCGTTCGTGTCATCGATCGTCCAGGGTCTGGCGTACGCCTTGCTGTTCCCGCTGTTCTCCGCCCTGGTCGACGGCTCCGACGACGTGTGGAGCTACTTCGCCGCAATCGCCGGCTTGATCGTCGTCGACGCGCTCTTGCGCCTTGCCGGCACCCGTACCGAGTGGCGGATCTACATCGAGGTGTCCGACGAAACCCGGTCCAACCTCGGTGAGCAGCTCAAGCGAATGCCACTACAGCAACTGGCCCGCCGCCAAACCGGCGACCTCAACAGCGTGCTCACCGGCAACGTCAACGATGTTGTCTCGATCGCCGGCGGGTTGTTCGGCGTCGTGATCAACACGATCGTCGCACCTGTCGTGACGATCGTGGCCATGTTGTTCATCGATTGGCGACTGGCGATCGCCATGCTGGTGCTGTTCCCGCTGGCGATTCCCTTCTATCGCGTGATGCGCGCGAACGGCGCACGTGAGAACCGGATCTCGATGGAAGCCCACGCCGACACTGCGTCGCACCTCGTCGAGTACACCCAAGGTCTTCCGGTGCTGCGAGCCACTCGGCAAGTCGGCCCCGAATCCGAGCGCCTACAAGCATCGCTCGCCCGGCTGCGCGAGGCGCAGACGAAGGGACTGCAGCTCGGGACGATGCCGTCGATCGTGATGTCGGCGGTGGTGCAGCTCGGCATCTTGGCGATCACGGCATTGGCGGTGTCGTTCGCACTCGACGATGTCGCCGCTGTCCCAGTGGTACTGGCGGTGATCGTGGTCACGGTGCGGTTCAGCGAGCCGCTCGCACTGTTCGCCAACCTGTCGCAGATGTTCGACTTCATGGAAGCGGCCATCGATCGCATCGGCGAGCTGATGGCGGTGCCACCGCTCCCCACCAGCGACGCGCCTGACCGGTCCGACGGTGCGCACGTTGCCTTCGACGACGTGACGTTCACCTACGGACCGGTCAGGCGCGTCGCTGGTG
>JBCBSO010000484.1:0-3514 GCA_039819205.1 Actinomycetota bacterium | reverse complement strand
AAGCATGGGACAAACCAGGCGCATTTCCGGGCACCTTGCCGCTCGCGCAAGTGCCGTGATGGATGGGTCGGGGATTGACGCTCGTCGCGATCATCGAGTGTCGC
Source organism: Actinomycetota bacterium (assembly GCA_039819205.1). GTDB lineage: Bacteria > Actinomycetota > Acidimicrobiia > Acidimicrobiales > Ilumatobacteraceae > JABSQH01. Next base: position 3,410 of record JBCBSO010000484.1, on the reverse strand, counting down.
CGACTACTCCTCGTGGAGTACCGGTCAAGCCTCCCGCTGACGGATTCCCTCTCGTGGGTCTTCCAGGACGATGAATCCAACGTTCATGGAATGCGCACCGGCGCCGTCAATCGGAAAGAGAATCCAATGAAGAAGATCACCGTCCCAGCGCTTCTGGCAGCGGTACTGCTACTCGCCGCCTGCGGCAGCGACGACTCGGAGGCGGTCGACGAAGCCCAAGAGGACACCACCGCCGACGAGACCAGCAACACCGCCGCCGCGGGCACCGCCAACGCCGCTGCCGAGATCGCGGTCGACGAAGCCCCAAAGGAGACAACGGCTGACGAGACGAGCGACGGCACCCCTGAGGATTCGTCGCAAGAGGCAGAGGATCTTGAGGCTGGCTCGGCGCCGTCGGGGGCTGGCCAACCAGGGGCCGCGGGCGAGGGAATGGTCGTCGTGAACCAGGTCGAGCCCAGCACCCAAGAGCAGATCGCCGAGTTCCAGCAACCTGGGCCGGACGGGCCGATCTACATGGTCAACCTGCTCGAGTTCAAGGAGTTCGCCGAGTACGAGGACGGCAGGGAAACCGACCTGACCGGACGGGAGGCCTATGCGCTCTACGGAGAGGGCCAGCGCGATGTGCTCGCGATGTTCGGGGCTGAGGTCGTCTTCGAAGGCGACGTGTCGTTCCTGTCGATTGGGCAGGCCGAGGAGCTGTGGGACGAGGTCGCAATCGTGCGCTACCCGAGCCGGGCGACGCTGCTGGAGATGTCGGCCTCGCCAGAGTTCATCGCCAACTCCGTGCACCGGACCGCTGGCCTCGCCGGTCAGCTCAATATCGAGACCGTCGAACCCGCCGTCGGACCGTGATCAGGAGTCAAACGTCAGCAACGTAGTGACCCCACAAGACAAACAACGGAGAGGGGCTTCGGCCTCCGCCCCGCTCGCTCGGATGATCGGTACGCACGCTCATCGTGACCCAAGGATCAACGCACAATTGGCAGAGATACGTCGCTGACGAATCCAACCACGAGGCTGGATCTGTTGGCTTGGTGGGTCAGGGTTTGGCGCGTGGTGGTGGGGTGGGCGTCCGGTCGGTGAGCGCGGCGACTTGGCGTCGGATGGATGTCAGCACGTGTATGACGACTTCGCGGTCGGACTCGGCGATCGGTGCGGACACGGTGGTATCGAGGGCGTGCGTGAGAGGGAGCAGGTCGTTGACAACGCTGCGTGCGTCGTCGGTGATGTTGATCAGCACCTTTCGTCGGTCATCTGGGTGACGCTCGCGAGTCACGAGCCCTTTGCGTTCGAGCGTGTCGAGCAGCGACGTCATGCTTGCGCTGGTCACGATCATGCGTTCAGCGATGAGATGAGGTGTCAGCGGCTCGTCTGCTCGGTCCAGCTACTCGCAGGATTCCAAGTGAGTCAGGCGCTCTACGCCGCTGCCAAGATCGGCGTTGCCGATCGCCTCACCGACGGCCCAGCACCGCTTGAACGTCTGGCAGCCGACATCGACGTCGACGCCGATGCACTTGGCCGACTGCTACGAACGCTCACCTCGTTCGGCGTGTTCGAACAAACCGAACCGGGTGTGTTCGGGCTCACGCCGCTTGGCGAGACACTGGTCAGCGACCAGCCGGGATCGATGCGCGACCTCGCGTTGATGTGGATGGAAACCCATTACGCCCCGTTCGCCGGACTCGCCGACACCGTACGGACCGGCGAATGCGCGGCCACCCGACACTACGGCGAACCGTTCTTTTCGTGGCTCAGCGACCGGCCCGAGCACGTCGACCGGTTCAGCCGAGCGATGGCCAACCTCACCGACGGCATCAAAGCCGGCGCGATCGCCAACTACGACTTCGGTGGTGCCGGAACAATCGCCGACATCGGCGGAGCCGACGGCGCACTCGTCGCCGAAATCGTACGGAGCACACCCGGCACCACCGGGGTCGTAGTTCGACCTGCCCCACGTGCTGACCGAAGCGGAGCCGACCATCAAGGGCTACAACCTCGGCGACCGCATCAACACCGAAGCAGGGAGCTTCTTCGACACCGTGACAACAGGGGCCGACACCTACCTGCTCTCACTCATTCTTCACGACTGGAACGACGCCGAGGCGTCGAACATCCTCACCAACATCCGCGATGCAGCAGCCCCCGGGGGCTGCTGCATCGTGGCGTTGGAATTCGTGATGCCGGCAGACGACGAACCACACATGTCCAAAATGATCGACCTCACCATGCTCGGCATGCTCGACGGCCGGGAACGAACCGATGCCGAGATGCGCACGCTGTTCGAGAACGCAGGTCTCGCCTACCAAGGCGTCGTCGAGACACCAACACCGATCTCGATCGTCGAGGCACAGGTGCCGTGACCTTGCGCTCAGCCAAGCGATGACAACGCGCCCCTGAGCCACGCGCCGCGCGAACGAGTGGTGGTTCTCGGGTGGGATGGCTGCGGGATATCGGCCCGTATGCCGTGCTCGGCATTCGCGGCGCGGCGACGGCCTCGGGCCCGTCCGGGATCCGGCACGCCGAGCGGCGCGTCGACGGACGTCGTCGCCGTCGGCGATCGCCAAGTAGGAGTATGACCTATAGGATTCTTACCATGAAGGTCACTGAGCAGGGGCAGGTCACGATCCCGAAGGAACTCCGTGACGCACTCGGAATCGGCGCGGGTACCGAGGTCGAGTTCGAGCGCAGCGACGACACCATCGTTGTTCGCAAGACAAGCGGCGCACCCGGCCGTGGTCGCCAGCTCGTCGAACGCCTCCGCGGTCGCGGCGACGTCGCCATGACGACCGATGAGATCATGGCCCTGACCCGAGCGTCCTGAGGTGGCCTACGGGACACTGGTCGACAGCAACGTCTTGTTGGACATTCTCACCGAGGATCCAACCTGGCGGGACTGGTCCGGCGACGCGCTTGCTCACGCCGCCGAAACGGGTCCTGTCTACGTCAACCCGGTCATCTACTCAGAGGTGTCGGTCCGGTTCACAACAGTCGAGGCACTCGAGGACGCGTTCCCTCCGCAGGACTACCGTCGCGAGCCCCTGCCGTGGGCGGCCGCGTTCCTGGCGGGCAAGGTGTTCGTCGACTATCGACGCAACCGGGGCGCGAAGTCATCGACGCTGCCCGACTTCTTCATCGGCGCACACGCAGCGGTCGCCGAACTCGCACTACTCACGAGAGACGTTGGCCGATATCGGACCTACTTCCCGACCGTGACGCTCATCGCGCCGAACGCCTGAAGCGCCGTCAACGCGTCTGGTAGCGAGCGTCGCCCACCAGCTGCTCCGCCCGCCCGGAACCGGCACGTCGCGCACGCTGAGGTGCTCGACAATGCGCAGCCGACTGATAAGGGCCGGCATCGCGCGTCGACGAGGTCGTTCTCAGCCGAGCGACGCTCGGCAACATTGCGCGAT
>JBCBSO010000483.1:0-3521 GCA_039819205.1 Actinomycetota bacterium | reverse complement strand
CGATGCCTCGGTGCCTGGCTTGGGGGAGCGGGCGACGACGAAGATCGCGCCGACCACACACGAGGCGGCGGCGAACCACATGCCCAGCGAGAACCCGTCGGTCACGGCCTGCTCGACCGAGCCGACAATGGTGGGAGCGGCTTCACCGGCTTCCGCAGCCACGCCGAGTCCGATGGCGGGTGCCTCGCGGACGACGTCGGTGAGTTCCGGCGGCAGGTCGGCATCGTCGATGCCGCGCTGGTAACCAGAGGTGAACATCGAGCCGATCAGCGCAATCCCGAGCGCGCCACCGAGTTCACGGGACACGTCGTTGATCGCCGATGCCACCCCTTGTTTCCTGGCGGGCAGCGCCTCGACGATCGCTTCGGTCGCTGGCGGAGCGGCCAAGCCCATGCCCACACCGAACACCAGCACGGCGACGGCGAAGGCCCAATACTCCGACCCGGTACCGAGCAGCGTGAACAATGCGCTGCCGGTGGCCAGTACGCCGAGGCCGATCCCGCCGATCGGTCCGCGACCGAATCGCTCGGCCAACTTCGGTGCCATGCCACTGGCCAACGGAATGCTCAAACCGAGTGGCAAGAACGCGGCACCGATCACGAAGGGGCTGTAGCCGAACACGAACGCCAGGTACTGCGCCGCAATGAAGAAGAAGCCGAAGGCGGCGAAGAACTGCAGGAAGATCGACACCGAACCCGTCGAGAATCCACGCAACTTGAACAACCGCACGTCGAGCAGCGGCCGGCTGGTGCGTAGCTCCCATGTGATGAACACCGTCAGCCCGATCACTGCGACGATGAACGAGGTGATCACGAGTGTGCTCGACCAACCCTTCACCGGGCCTTCGATGATGCCGAGGGTGAGCGCGCCCAACCCGACGATCGAGCTCACGCTGCCGATCGGATCGAGGTTGGCGTGGGTCGGGTCGGACGTCTCCGGCACGAAGAACGCGGTCATCATTCCGATGAGCACGCCGATCACCGCGAGTGCGGCAAAGATCGAGCCGAACCAGAAGCTCTCGATGAGTGCGCCGGCGCCGAGCGAACCGAGCGTGCCGCCGAGGCTGGCGCTGGCGGTCCACATGGCAACGGCGAAGCCCCGTCGGGCTGGCGGGATCACGTTGGTGATCGTCGACAAGGTGCCGGGGAAGATCAGCGCGGAGAACGCCCCGCCCATGGCCCGGGCGACGATGAGTGAGTTGATGTCGTTGGTCGATGCTGCCCAGATGGCCGACGCAACCAAACCGACATAGCCGATCACCATCAGCTTCTTGCGCCCGAAGCGGTCGCCGAGTGCTCCCGCCGGTAGGAGCAACGCCGCGAGGGCGATGGCGTAGGCGTCGATGATCCACTGCAACTGCGACTGGGTCGCTTGCAGCTCGCGGCCGATGGTCGGGATGGCCACGTTGAGGCTGGCGACACCGGCGATGATCACCACCACGCTGAGACACAGCGTGATGATGATCAGCGCCGACTGCGCCGGGCTGCGCTCGACCTCGGGCGCGTCCGGTGGGGCGGGGGTCGTATGGGACATGTTGTTAGATATATCACCAAGTGTTCGATACAGCGCAAGTTGTTCCAAACAATCGCCTAGAATTCTCTCCACGATGAACGCCGCAGCGGCTGCCGCTCAACCCGTCGACCCGTCGACACAGACCGATCCTCGGGTCGTGCGCACGCGACGCGAGATCGCCGACGCGGTGCGCGACTTGCTGATGGAGACCGGGTGGGACGCGGTGACGCATCAGAACGTCGCCGAAAGAACCGGGTACGCGCGAAACACCGTGTACCGGCACTTCCCGGACCGCATCGACCTGTTCGCCCACTGCGCCGACCTCGACGACGAGTTCGGTCATGCGCCGCGCACGGGCGACGTGCGCACCGACCTCATTGGCGAGCTCGTGGCGTTTCGTCGGGCGCTGTTCGACGGCCCTGCGGGCGCAATCATGAGCGCGGTGATCGAGCGGGCGATCCGCGACCCCGAGGCGGTCGAGATGCGCGACCGCATCGTGCAAACGGGGAGCGCACAGACGGTCGACATCCTGGGACAGGCCAAGGCCGAGGGGCTGGTCGACAGCGACGCCGACCCGGTTGAGCTCAACGCCGCACTGTCGGGTCCGGTGCTGTACGCCCGCCTTTGCCGCGACGTGCCACCGACCGACGACGCAATCGAGGCGCTCGTCGACCGAGTGCTGGCCTAACGCGGCCCACTACATTTCGCCGATCGACCGCCGGTCTTTCTTGCCGCCTTACCTGCGGTGGCGACACTCGTCGGTGAACGAGAGGAGCTCGAGCGTGAACACCCGTACCGCCATTGTTGCCGTCGCTGCCGCCGCCGTGGTGCTCGCGGCCTGTGGCAGCGACGACTCACCGACGACCGCGCCGACCGCGTCGAATTCGGCGGCGACCGTGGCGCCAGCAGCCGCGCCAGACACAACACTTGCGTCGACGGGAACGAGCGAGCTCGCTACGACGGTCGAGGCGACTGACGACCTCGAGGCCGCCGATGGTGCAATCGAACAGGCCAGCGACACTCGGACATTCGTCGCCGAAGTCTGGGCCGACAACTGGTTTGCGTTGTACGTCGACGGCGAGCTGGTTGGTCAGGACTCAGTGCCCATCACCACTGAGCGCTCCTTCAACGCTGAGACGATCAGCTTCGAGGCGAGTTATCCGTTCACCGTCGCCGTCGAGGCCAAGGACTTCATCGAGACCGACTCCGGCCTGGAGTACATCGGGCAACAGAACCAACAGATCGGCGACGGCGGGATCATCGTGCAGATCACCGACACGTCGACCGGCGAGACCGTCGCTGTCAGTGACGCCGACTGGGCCGCGCTGGCGATTCATCAGGCACCGCTCAACCCGGAGTGTGTGCGGTCGGCGTCGCCGGATACCGATTGCGAGAGTGCGATCATCGACGCGCCGATCGGGTGGACCGAGGCTGGCTTCGACGACGGCGCATGGTCGGCGGCGACTGTGTGGTCCGAGTCGGCGGTGTCGCCGAAGGACGGCTACGACGAGATCGATTGGGACGCCGCAGCGCAGCTCATCTGGGGCGCCGACCTGGAGATCGACAACACCGTGCTCCTTCGCACGACGGTCTCGGGCTGACTTAAGCGCCCGGGTTAGCCGAGGTCGGGCAGCGTGCCGTCGGCGACCATCTGTTGTGCTTGGGCGAGCGCGGCGGCGGGCACATGCTCGTGGGTGAAGATCCAGAATCGCCCCGCACCAATGCCGGCGATGAGCTTCTCGCCGACCTCATCGGGGCTCATGCCACCCTCAACAGCGGCACGCACGTTTGCCCGAAACGTCTGCGTTGCCGAAGAGAGTTGGTTGTCGGAGGGCATGTTGTCGACGATGCTCGTGGCGACCGCGCCAGGGCAGAGCACCGACGCGGTGACCGCCGATCCGCTGGCGCGAAGCTCGCGCGCGAGTGTCGCCATGAGGCCGACGACGCCATGCTTCGACGCGTTGTATGCCGCCAGAAACGGGATCGCGTACAGCCCGCTCTCGGATGCG
>JBCBSO010000482.1:0-3531 GCA_039819205.1 Actinomycetota bacterium | reverse complement strand
CGTTGCACACGGCAGCGCGACATCGCACGCCACCGACCACGGCCGCTGATCGGCGTGATACGTGGCCGCCGGGAACCGATCGGCGTACTCGGAGATCCGTCCGCGCCGCTCCTGCTTCAGCTCCTTCGTCCAGGCGAGCTTCTCCTCGTCGACGCCGTCGGGGTCGAACACGAAGCCACCCGAATCGGAGAACGTGTGCACGCTGCCGCCGAGTTGGAGCACCTTCTCTGCGGCATAGAGCGCCACGTTGCCGGAGCCCGAGATCGCACAACGCATCCCCTCGAGTGAACGGTCGCGGTACTCGAGCATGTTCGCCAGGAAGTACACCACGCCGTAGCCGGTGGCCTCGGTGCGGATCTCGCTTCCTCCGAACTCCATCGCCTTGCCGGTGAGCACGCCCGTGAACTGGTTGGTGATCCGCTTGTACTGACCGAACATGTAGCCGATCTCGCGGGCACCAACGCCGATGTCGCCGGCAGGCACATCGACGTCGTGGCCAACGTGGCGATACAGCTCGGTCATGAACGACTGGCAGAAGCGCATCACCTCGTGATCGCTCTTGCCCTTCGGGTTGAAGTTGGCGCCGCCCTTACCCCCACCCATCGGCAGTCCGGTCAGGCTGTTCTTGAACGTTTGCTCGAAGGCGAGGAACTTGAGCACGCTCTCGGTGACCGACGGGTGGAACCGGAGGCCGCCTTTGTAGGGACCGATGGCGTTGTTGTTCTGCACCCGCCACCCGCGCTGCACGCGGATGTTGTGGTTGTCGTCTTCCCAACACACGCGGAAACTCACGACCCGATCGGGCTCGGCGATGCGCCGCAGGATCTGGTACTCCAGGTACTCCTCGCGGTTGTGTTGAACGATCCACGGGAACACGTCGGCGGCCACCTCGTGCACCGCTTGCACGAACTCCGGCTGCCCGGGGTTGCGCCGATCGACGCCTTCCATGAACCGCGGCAGGTCGACGTGGTCCGATAGTGCCATCACGATCTCCGATCGAGTCTCAGGAACAGGGACAGGGTCAGTCCTCGAACAAGGATGGCGGAAAGCCGCCCTTGCTCACCGGACTCCAACGCGTTGGCGTCACCAGGATCAGGCACTTGCCCTGTTCGGCCATCGCCGCCCGGTACTCATCCCAGTCCGGGTGTTCCCCCGAGATCGAGCGGTAGTACTCGACGAAGTCGTCGCCGGCCGCTGGCAGGTCACCAACCACACCGTCGCCGTCGATCTGCACCCACGCGTCGTTGAACTCCGGGCCCATCACCGCGACCGACACGTGCGGGTTGCGGCGCACGTTGCGCGCCTTCACTCGCTCGGGGTACGTCGAGATGGCGAGTCGCCCATCGGCGAGCATGCCGCCCGTGACCAAGCTCATCTGCGGCCGGCCGTCGCGCCGCGTGGTCGACAGCACCCAACGGTGTTTGCCGGCGAGAAACTCGCGCAGCTCGTCGTGGTCGACTGCGGTGTCGCTCGCTTTGTAGTTGGCCCGCGGATCGTCGGCCGGGATCTTGCTCACGATCAACCCAGCCCGGCTACTCGGACCAGGCCTTGACCTTCTCGATCGTGGCCAACGGGTCGGGGCCATGTGGCTGCACGTTGAGGTACGACACGCCGACGTCTTTAAACACCTGAATGCGTTCGCGCACGTGACCCTCGTCGCCGATCAGCGCAGAGAGATCGATGTACTCGTCGGGCACTGCGGCGATCGCCTCGCCGCGTTTGCCGGACAGGAAGAGGTCTTGAATCTCCTCGGCCTCCTGCTCCCATCCGTAGCGCTTGAACAGATCGTTGTAGAAGTTCTTCGACTTGGCGCCCATGCCACCCACGTAGAAGCCAATGAGGCCGCGAGCCGCCTCGCGCGCTTCGTCGACGTGTGGGCCTGAGCCGAGTGCCACGGTGCCGCCGGCGAGAATCTCCAGCGGTGCCTTGTCGGCGGGACGCTTCGCGGTGCCGGCTGCGAGCGAGTCGCCCCACACCTGTTGGAAGCGGTCGGGAACGAAGTGAATCGTCTGCCAGATGTCGGCGATCTCGGCGGTGAGCTCGACGTTCTTCGGCCCGATCGTCGCCAGGGCGATCGGGATGTCGTGATCCGGCGGGCGATTCATGAACTTGATCGGCTTGCCGAGGCCCGTGCCACCCTCCGGCAACGGAAGGCTGTACACCCGCCCGTCGTGGGCCACCTTCTCGCCGCTCCACACCTTCCGACAGATGTCGATCGTGTCGCGCGTGCGGGCCAACGGCTTCTCGAACGGCACGCCGTGCCAGCCCTCGATCACCTGTGGCCCCGACGAACCGAGCCCCAGGACAAAGCGTCCTTCCGACAGCGCGTCGAGCGTCGCTGCCGTCTGGGCGATCAGCGATGGGCTGCGCGAGTAGAGCGGGATGATGCCCGTCATCAGCTGCACGGTCGAGGTCTCGGCGGCGAGGTAGGCCAGCGTCGACACGAGGTCGTACCCGTAGATTTCCGCGCCCCACAACAAGTCGACACCGGCCGACTCGAGGTCTTTGGCTTGCTGCGCCAGCTGTTGGGGGTTGCCGTTGAACCCGATGGTGGTGGAGATCTTCATCGGTTGTCCTCTCGTGAGTTCCTAGGGCGAACGTAGCGACTGCGACTGCGGGTGGCCGAGTCCGCGCGTCGCGGCCGCGGCCAGCCGTTCAGAACTGCTTGGCGTAGTCGACGCTCCACCAGCGGTCGGGTGTGAGACGTACGCGCACCTGCCCCTCGACGCTCTGCCCGCTCGTATACCCACGTCCGAGTTCTTCACCGAGATAGCGAATCGCCATCGCGGCGAGCCGTTCGAGATCGTCGTCCACCAGCGGCTCGATCGTGACCGCGCCCTCAACGGTGACGTACTTGTACGGCAACGCCTCCTGCTGGGCACACAACGAGCCACGCCCCGCAGCCGCCGCGAGACGCCCCTTGATCGAGTCGGCACCGGTGTACACCTCGACGTCGCCGCCGGGCGAGTAGTCGTACCAGACCGGCACCACCAGCGGTGGCCCGTCAGCTCGCTCGATACCCAACACGCCGACGTGGAGGTCGGCGAGGAAGGTCTGGCGTTCGTCGGGGGTCATCTGCAGCTCGGCCATGGCGCCAGTGTCGACCATCGGCGCCGGCGATCTGCCACCGGAGCGCGCCGTGTTGTCGCGAGCGCGGCCTCAGTAGACGAGATCGACGAACGTCTGGTCGCTGCGCGGTGGACGAATGTACGGCTCGTCGATGCGCGTCGGCAGCTCCACAGAGTCGGGCACGATGTCCTGGTACGGGATCTTCGAGAGGATGTGGCTGATGCAGTTCAGCCGTGCGCGCCGCTTGTCGTCGGACGGCACGACGTACCACGGCGCCTGTTTGATGTCGGTGTACTGGAACGTTGTGTCCTTGGCCATCGAGTAACGCACGTACCGGCGATGCTCTTCCAGATCCATCTCCGACAACTTCCACCGCTTCACCGGCTCTTCGTTGCGGGCGGCGAATCGACGCTCCTGTTCCTCGTAGCTCACCGAGAACCAGTACTTGAGGAGATGGATGCC
>JBCBSO010000481.1:0-3541 GCA_039819205.1 Actinomycetota bacterium | reverse complement strand
GAGCTGGTGGTTGAGGTTGCGGGTCGGGCTGGTGTCCCCGTCGATGCGGCCGCGGCGATGGTCAACGTTGCGGTGGTGAGGCCTGAGGATCGTGGGTTCGTGACCGCGTATCCGTGTGATGGTGACCGGCCGACGGCGTCGATGTTGAACTATGCGGCAGACCAGACGATCGCCAACGGGGCGACGATCAAACTGTCCGCCACCGGAACCTTGTGCGTCTACACCCACCGGGCCACCGACCTCATCGTCGACATCACCGGCTACTCACGGTGACCGGGGAGACCTTCGTTGGCGCGGTGCGTGGCGTGGACTACGTACTAACGGCGCCGACGTGCGTAGTCGATACGGACGCACGGATCGCGTTCAACCCGCACGATCGCTGCGTGGAATCCAACATGAACACCTCACGCACGGCGTCCCCGATTCGGAACAGCGGATGGCTCGCGGCGACCGTCGGCGTCGTCGTCGCGCTCGCCGGACTGATCGTGCCGACGTTGACGTCGGCGTCCGAGACGACCTACGACGAGCTGCGGCGCGACGACGGCGGCGAGTTCGGGCTTCATGCGGTCGTCCTCGCCAACGGGAACATCGTCGTGACCGATCCCGGGTACGACGACGGGGACACGTTGAACGTCGGGGCGGTCTACCTGTACGACGGTACGACCGAGAGGGTGATCAGCACACTGACCGGCACCTCGGCGAACGACAAGGTCGGCTCGGGCGGCGTGGTGGCGTTGACGACTGGGCACGCCGTGATCACGTCATCGAGTTGGGACGACGGAGAGGTCGCTGACGTCGGTGCGGTCACCTTCCTCAACGGCGACACCGGCGTCGTTGGAACTGTCACATCGGGCAACAGCCTTCACGGCTCGTCGCCGGGCGACAGAGTGGGCAACGGTGGCATCGTCGAATTGGCCAACGGGAACTACGTCGTCAGTAGCGAATCCTGGTCCAACGAGGCGACGGCCGCCGCCGGTGCGGTCACGTTTGGCAGTGGCGTCGACGGCGTCATGGGTCCGGTGACGGCACGCAACAGCCTGATCGGAGCGAAAGCGAAAGAGCGCCTCGGCAGTCACGACGTGGTTCCATTGGCCGGAGGTGGCTACGTCGTCGTGCACCCCGAGTGGGACAACGGGATCAACCCCGACGTCGGCGCAGTGATCTTTGGTGATGGGGCGACGGGAGTGGTGGGACCCGTGACGACCGCGAACAGCCTGCACGGCACGAAGGTGGGCGATCGCGTCGGTGACGACGGCGTCGTTGCGCTGACAAACGGCAACTTCGTCGTCGCCAGCTCCCCGTGGGACAACGGGTCCACAATCGACGTGGGTGCGGTGACGCTGGCCGCGCCGCCCGACATGACCGGCCCGGTGACGTCCGCGAACAGTCTGCACGGCACGAAGGTGGGCGACGAGGTTGGCGACGGTGGCGTGACGCCCCTGACGAATGGCGACTACGTCGTGGTCAGCCCCTCCTGGGATCACGGGCCTCGGGCCGACGCTGGCGCGGTGACACTCGTTGCGGGGTCGGGCATGACCGGCCCGGTCACGTCGGCCAACAGTCTGCACGGCGCCCTGGTCGGCGACCGCGTCGGCGACGGTGGGGTGACGCCGCTGACGAACGGCAACTATGTCGTCGTCAGTACGTTGTGGGGGTCTGCCGTCGTCGGTTCCGAGGGTCTCGGCGCGGTCACCTTCGTCGACGGCGCGCTCGGACTGACCGGTCCAGTGACGACGGCGAACAGCCTGCATGGGTCGACGCCGGGTGATCGAATCGGCCGCCCGGGCGTGACGGCGTTGCCAAACGGCGACTACGTGGTGAATTCGAGGGATTGGTCGTCGCCGATCGCGGAACGGGTGGGCGCAGTCACGGCGGCCGACGGTGCCGTGGGCCTCACCGGTCCGGTGACGACGGCGAACAGCCTGCACGGAACGACGCGCTTCGACTTTGTCGGCTCGAAGGGCACGGTTGTGCTGCCGACCGGTGACTTCGTCGTGGTCAGCCCCACCTGGGACCTCGATGGTGTCAAGGATGTCGGTGCGGTGACCTTCGTTGCTGCCGCAGGTGGAACCGCCGGACCGGTCACCGCAGCAAACAGCTTGCACGGGGAACGCGCCGACGACGAGATCGGCAGCAACGACGTGGTCGTGTCCCGCGGCGGCGGCTATCTCGTGCAGTCGCCGAGATGGGATCGGGGGGCGATCGTTGACGCTGGAGCGGTGACGTTCGTACGGGCAGGACTCGGCGGGCTCACGGGGCCGGTCACGGCCGGGAACAGCCTGATCGGGAGCACCGCGAACGATGCGGTCGGCTCGCAACAGGCCGTCGCCCTCGATCAGGGCGGGATGATCGCGATGAGCTCGTTCTGGAGCGCTGCCGGGCGGCCGGTCTCAGGAGCGGCCACCTATGTTCCCGAGAGCGGACGGAGCGGCGAGGTCGACGCAACGAACAGTGCGATCGGCACACCACCTGGACGGCTCGGTAAACCCGTAGCCCGCGTGACGCCGACACGCACCGTCGTGATCCCCACCGTTCAGAATCGGTTGCTGATGCTGCGCCTCGATCGGCCACTGCTCCCACCGCCGGAAGTTCGTGACGTCGGGATCGAGACCGTGTCGCCGGGTCGGTTGCTGGAGACGCGGGTGGGGGAGTCGACTGTTGATGGTCGTCAGGCCGGGATCGGCCGGCGCGTGGCTGGTGAGGAGACGGTGGTCGAGGTGGCTGGGCGTCATGGTGTGCCGTCATCGGCGACGGCGGCGATGGTCAATGTTGCGGTGATCGACCCTGACGAGCGCGGGTTCGTTGCGGCGTATCCGTGTGGTGGTGATCGGCCGCAGGCGTCGATGTTGAATCATGCGGCGGGGCAGACGATCGCCAACGGCGCGACGGTGGAGCTGTCTGTTGAGGGGACGTTGTGTGTGTACACCCATCGGGCTGCCGATGTGATCGTCGATGTCACTGGGTTTGTGCCGGAGAACTCTGCGGTCACGACGACGGTGCCGGGTCGGTTGGTGGAGACTCGTACTGGTGAGTCGACCGTCGATGGTCGGCAGGAGGGCATCGGCCGGCGGGCTGCTGGGCAGGAAACGGTGGTGCAGGTCACTGGCCGTCATGGAGTGCCCGATGCTGCGGTCGCTGGTGTGTTCAATATCGCTGCGGTCGATGCCGCCGAGCGAGGGTTCATTGCGGCGTATCCGTGTGGGTCGCAGCGCCCCGGGGCGTCGATGCTCAACTACGCCGCGGGCCAGACGGTGGCCAACGGCGGCATGATCGAGCTGTCGGCCGATGGCACGGTGTGCGTGTACTCCCATCGGGAACTCGACTTGATCGTCGATCTGACTGGGTATGTCGTTAATGCGGAAGCGGTCAGCGCGGTGACGCCGGCGCGGGTGTTGGAGACCCGTGTCGGTGAGCCGACGGTCGACGGCGATCAGCAGGGTGTTGGTCGTGTGGCGGCGCGCCAGGAGCTGGTGGTTGAGGTTGCGGGTCGGGCTGGTGTCCCCGTCGATGCGGCCGCGGCGATGGTCAACGTTGCGGTGGT
>JBCBSO010000480.1:0-3547 GCA_039819205.1 Actinomycetota bacterium | reverse complement strand
CTCGAGTCGGTGGGCTCGGCAGCGGCTATCGAAACGACGGCCCATGGCTACCGGCTCGACATCGGCTCCCAGCCAGCCACAGATCTCGGGCGGTTCGAGTCGGCGATTCGCCAGGCACGCGACCGCGCAGCGACCGAGCCTGAGGTGGCGCAGACCATGCTGGCCGATGCCGTGAACACCTGGGCCACGCCGTACCTCGATCTCGCCGACGATCACGATGCGCTCCCCGAGGTGACGCGGCTCGAACGGCTGCATCAAGCCGCCCGCGACGACTGGTTCGAACTCCGGCTGCGATACCCCTCCGCGGAGCTCGCAGCCGAGCTCGAAGCGCGCACGGTGAGCAATCCCGAGCGCGACCGGGCGTGGCAACAGCTGATCGCTGCACTCTTGGCGATCGGCGAACGGCGTCGAGCCGAATCGATCGCTACGACCGCGCCAATCGATATCTCGATGCCCGACGCCGACGCCAGCATCCAGAGCGGAGCTGCCGAGGGCGCCGCTGACTCGACGATCGCAGAGCTCGCTCTCCTCGGGGCGGCCCCTCGAATGAGCCACTTCCTCGACCTCACACAGCGCCGTCCCGACGTGGTCCTCACAGCGATCGACCGTGCCATCGAGACAGGTGTGCTCGAGCGTGACGACGATCAGATTCGCTTCGTCGACGAGAGCGTGCGACGCGCCCACGCCGAGCTCCTCCCATCTGTCGAACGATGTCGCGTCCACGACCGATTCGCCCGGTACTACGGCGACCTCATCGATGGGGCGGGCTTCGAATTTCTCACCGTTGACGAGCGCGTCGCGCTGACCGTCGCGTACGCCGAGCATGCACACGGTTCTCTGCCAATCGGCGACAGTCGGCGCTCGATCGATGCCAACCTGCAGGCCGGCGAGTCGCTCGAACGGTCGTCGTCGTGGGCCGACGCGAGCCTGCACTATCGCCGTGTGATGGCGACGCTCGACGGGACAGCATCGGACGACGCGCAGCGGCTCCGTTACCAGGTGTCGATTCGGCTCGGCACCTGCTTGGTGCGCTCCGGCAGCACCGCCGAGGGGAGCGACATCCTGCGCGCCGCAATCGAGGTCGCCCGCGAAGTCGGCGACGACGCCGGCTTCGGTGAAGCGGTTCGCCGGTACGTGGAGCATCTCCCCCCGCCGGCGAGCGCCGCCGATCCGCTCGTTGAGCCACTGCTGACCGAAGCCATCGAGCGCACCACTGGACACCATGGGGAGACGCGCATCCAGCTGCTCGTCGATCGCGCCACCTCCCTGCATCTCGCCGCGCCACTGGCCGAACGCGAGCGATTGGCCGACGGCGCGCTCACCGAGGCAGACGACGACGATCCGCGGGCGATGGGGCTCGCTCTCACGGGCCGCATCGGGGCGACGTGGGGTCCGGCGACGGCTCGCCGGCGGCTCGATGACGCTCGTCGTGCGCAGCACGTCGCCGCCTCCGCTGGCGCCGCCGCGGCCGACACGATGATGACGGCCCTCATCGCCGAGGCCGTCACGTCGTTGGAGGTCGGCGATCGATCGCAGTTCGACCGCTGCCTCGAACACGGGCTGCGGCTCGGCACCGGGCTGGATCAGGCGCCGCGCGTGCGGTGGTGGTTCGACTCGTGGGGCACGATCCAACTCGCCCTCGATGGCCGGCTCGACGACGCCGTCGCCGACAGCGAGGCGGTGGTCGCGGCGTCGGCAGGCGCGGCGTTCGAGGCGTTGGCGACGCTGCTCTCCCAGCAGGTGATGTTCGCCATCTTCGGGCGTATTCGCGATGGCCTCGGCGACGACTTGGCCACGGTGCCGGTCGACGATTCAGCGCCCGAACTCGCCGCCTCGTTGTCGGTGGTCCGGGCGATCGAAGGCGACCGCGCAGAGGCGCTCCGGCTCCACCGCCAGGCTGCGGCAACATTCGATCCGTCGATGGAGAACCTGGGGACAGCGATCACCCTGGCACTTCTTGCCGAAGGCGCATGGCGCTTAGAAGACGCCGGCGCGGTGCTCCACTTGCTCCCGACGATCGAACGGCTCGGCGACTATCACGCCGTGTTGGCGATCTACGGCGGCGGCGGTTTCGTGTTGGGTCCGCTGGCTCACGCCGCCGGCCAGCTGCACCTACTCGATGACTCTCCGGATGCGCCTCAATGGATCGAGCGGGCGCTGATCGGTTGTCGCCGCGTCCGATCGCCGATGCTCGCCGCTCGCACCGAAGCGCTGTCGGCGAGCTGAACACCGGCGATCGAACCGGCTCGAGATCGTTACGCGCCGCTGACCAGCACCGTGTTGAAGATCTCGTCGGCAGCGACCAGATCGGCCTCGGTGACGACGATGATCTGGACGAGCATCGTGAACGACCCGTCGGCGGGTTGTGCACCGACCACGATGAACCCGCTGCCCTCGTCGCCGCAGCCCGTCCAGAAGTCAAACGCTCCGGTGTACACACCGTCGTCGTAGGGGAACCGCTCGACCTCGGTGCAGTCGCCGGAGAAGTCGTTGAGGGCGAGCATGCCGTCGACGTCGACGCCCAACGTGGAGCTGGCGCCAACGAACACGCCGGGCGTTGCCCAGCCGGTCTGCCACCCCTCAAGGTCGGGCGCAGCGCTCAACCCGGGTCCGATCTCGCTGCCTTCGAAGACCCACGGCTCGCCAAACACCTCGGCCCACTCGACGGGCACCGATACCTCGATCGCTCCCGTGTCGTCGGTGATGAAGGTGTAGTCGGTGTACCCGCTGACCGGCTCGGTGCCCGGGTCGGCCTCGGCCACTTCCTCGCCGAGGTCGGCGGCAAACGAGGTGATCGGCTCGAGCGCCCGCCCGTTGATCTGACCGGAATAGGCCTGGCCCTCGGCTGGGCGAATGAGTTCGATGTTCAGCGTGTCGTCGGGGTTGTTCGACCGCAGCACGTCGCAGTAGTCCTTCATCACGCCGTCGATCCCCATGATCAGACCCTCGAGCGAGGTGATCAGGTCGCCCGGCTGCACACCGGCCTCGTCGGCGGCCGAACCGGAATCGACCGAGTACACGAAGATCCCCGAGTTGACGCCGTCGGTGAAGGCCTCGCCATTGATGCCGATCGAGTCGACGTCGTTGCCATCCTGGAGCTCAGCAATCACGTCGCTCGCCACGTCGAGCCCGATGGCGAACGATTGTCCCGAATCATTGCCCGCGTAGTTCACCGCAACCACTGCACCGTCGGGATCGACGATCGGACCACCCGAATTCCCGGGCAACGTGTCGGCGCTGTGCTCGATCACCGCATCGACCGACGCCCACGAACTCTCGCCATCGGCGTCTTCTTTCGACACCACGCCGTCGAGCACGGTGTACTCGGGATCGCCGAGCGGATACCCGAGGGCGAAGATCTCCTGACCGGCGGCGAGCGGCTCTTCGTTGAACTCGAGGTACGAGTACTCGTCACCATCGAGCTCGATCACGGCCAGGTCGGAACACTCCGACACGCCGAGTACGCGGGCGTTGACCGAATCGTCTTCGCCCTCGATGAATACTTCGAGCGTGGCGGCGCCGGTGACGACGTGGTTGTTCGTCACTG
>JBCBSO010000479.1:0-3552 GCA_039819205.1 Actinomycetota bacterium | reverse complement strand
GCGGATCCTTCTGGCATCCTGAGCGCAATGCCTCTCGACTCCTCCGCGCCGATCGTCACCGACGGCCTACAGCGCTACTTCGGCTCGGGCGACGATGTCGTCAAGGCGGTCGACGGCGTCGACCTCGAGGTCAAGCCGGGCGAGGTGTTCGGCTTCCTCGGCCCGAATGGCGCGGGCAAGTCGACCACGGTACGCATGCTGACCACGCTGCTCCGCCCAACCGGCGGCTCGGCGCACGTCGCCGGCTACGACATCGTCGATCAGGCCACCGAGGTGCGACGCAACATCGGCGTCGCACTACAGGACGCCGCCATCGATCCGCTGATGACCGGCGCCGAGCTATTGCAGCTGCAGGCCGTGCTCTACGGGCTCCCGCGCAGCCAGCATCGAGCGAAGGCCTCCGAGCTACTCGAACGAGTCGGGCTCACCGCCGCCGCCGACCGCCGAGTCGGTGACTACTCGGGAGGTATGCGTCGCCGGCTCGACCTTGCGCTCTCGCTGATTCACGAACCATCGGTGTTGTTCCTCGACGAACCGACGACCGGGCTCGACCCGCTGAGCCGAATGAACCTGTGGGAAGAGATTCGCCGATTGAACAACGATGGCACCACCGTGTTGCTCACCACGCAGTACCTCGAAGAAGCCGACCAACTGGCCGAGCGCATCGCCATCATCGACCAGGGGGTGATCGTGCGCGAGGGCGAGCCCGAGGCGCTCAAGGCCGGCGTCGGCTGCCCGACCCTGTTCGTGTCGGTCGAGCAAAGCCAAGAGGACACCGCAAGCGACGTGCTCGGGCGATTCGGCGACCTCCGGCCGAGCCACGAAGGGACCCTCGGAGTCGGTTTGTTGCAGGGACCCGGCGAGGTGTCGAACGTCATCCGCCAGCTCGACGAGGCCGGCGTTGCGGTGCGCAACCTCGAACTCCACGAGCCAAGCCTCGACGACGTGTTCGCCGAAGCGACCGGTTACCGCCTCGAAGGGGCGTCGGAGGCGCCAGACGATGCGGCTGGCGACCACGCCGACGACGCGAGCTCCGACCGATGACCGCAACGTTCGCCCCGACCACGTCGACCGAGCTGCAACCGTCGCTGCCGGCCCAGACCTGGCAAATGTCGAAACGGGCGATCATCGCGCTCGCGCGACAACCCGCGCTGATCGTGCCGTCGCTGGTCTTCCCCCTGTTCTTCCTCGCCCTCGGCTCGTCGTCGTTCGCCCGGGCCATCAACATCCCTGGATTCCCCGAGGTCGACTCGTACCTCGATTTTGGCGTGGCCGGGGCAATCATGCAGGGCGTGTTGTTCGGATCGGTCACTGGGGCCACCGCATTGGCCACCGACATCGAGAACGGCTTCTTCGACCGGCTGATCGCCTCACCGGTCGCCCGACCGAGCATCATCGTCGGTCGACTCGCCGGCGCAATGGCGTTCGGAGCCGCACAAACCGCATTCTTTCTGGTCATCTTGTTGCCGTTCGGGATGAACCTCGAAGGAGGGGTCATCGGCGGGCTCGTGCTGGTCGTATCGGGCACGCTGATCGCCCTCGCCGTCGGCGCTCTGATGTCGGTGATGGCGCTGCGCACCGGTTCGTCCGAAGCCGTACAAGGGGCGTTCCCGCTGCTGTTCATCCTGCTCTTCTTCTCGTCGGCGTTCTTCCCCCGCGAAACGATGAGCGGCATCTACAAAGACCTCGCCGGCTACAACCCGGTGTCGTACATCATCGAAGGCATGCGCGACTTGGTGATCGAGGGCCTGAGCGCATGGGCCGTCGTGCGTGCAGTGTTGATCCCCGCCGCCCTGTCGGTGTTCACCGTATGGCTGGCCATGCGCTCGCTGAACAAGAGGATCGCTCGCGGATGACGATCGAGACCACCACCCCGAGCAGCACCGGCCGGCCGAGCCCCAAACCGCGATCGGTGGCGCTCACCGCGATGTGGCCCGCATCGGTCGGGCTCGGCGTGCGCAACGTGCGCAACATTCGCCGCCTGCCGAGCGCGTTCTTGCCATCGCTGCTCATGCCGATTATTCAGGCGGTCGCCTTCTCCGGCACGTTCTTCGCGATCACGATGATCCCGGGCTTTCCCACCGACCGCTCGATCAACTGGTTCCTGCCGTTGGGCGTACTGATGGGCTGCGGTTTCGCCGGGATCGGGGTGGGGTTCACCACGGTGCGCGACATCGAGTCGGGGTTCTACGACCGGCTGCGGATGACTCCGGTTCCGCGGCTGGCGCTGATTATGGGACCGACGCTCGGGGCGCTCGCTCGGGCCTTGGTGGTGACGACCACCGTGTTCCTCGTTGGTCTGATCATCGGAGCGCGCCTCACCGATGGGGTACTCGGCCTCGTCACGCTGTACATCGCCGGATTCGGCGTGGCCGCGCTGGGCACGTTCTGGGGCCTGGCCCTGGCCTACCGCTTCCGCGACATGCGCGGCGCAGCGATCATGCAGCTCACCTTCTTCCTTGCGCTGTTCCTGACCGATGCCCAGACGCCGCTCTCGGTCATGGAGGGCTGGCTGCATGCCGTTGCCCGCGTCAACCCGTTCACCAACATCTTGCGTCTCGCCCGGCAGGGGTTCCTCGGCGACGTGACCTGGGACAACACCTGGGGCGGGTTGGTGGCCATCGCCGCGATCTCTTCGCTCACGTTGTGGTTCGCGGTCGCCAGCCTGAACCGCCTGCGCGACTGACCCATCGCCGATGCGTAGCCACATCCTCATCGACCTCGACGGCACGATCTCGGACTCGTCGGTCGGCATCGCCCGCTCGCTGCAACACGCGTTCTCCACATGCGGGTATCGACCGCCGACCGATGACGAGGTGCGCGCTGCGATCGGGCCACCATTCGAGATCACCTTTCCTCGCATGGGCATCCCCGAACGCGACATCGAGCGCGTCATCGTCGCCTACCGCGATCGGTACGAAGACGTGGGCCTGTTCGAAAACGAGATGTACGACGGCATCGAAGAAATGCTCACCGAACTCGGTGCCGAGTACACCTTGGCCCTGGCCACTGCGAAGCCGCAACACTCAGCGGTGCGCATCACCGAGCACTTCGGACTCACCGACCACTTCGAGTATCAGGCCGGAGCCGGCGTCGAGGTGGGCTCGGCGCGACGATCCAAAGCCCAGGTCATCGAGCACGCCTTCGAGCAGCTGGGAATCGACGGCGGCGCCCACGTGGTGATGCTCGGCGACCGCGACCACGACGTGGAAGGGGCGCTGGCCAACGAGATCGACTGCATCGGCGTCACTTGGGGGTTCGGCTCGGTCGACGAGTTGCGCGGCGCCGGCGCCGTGGCCACGGTGGATCGGCCAGCCGACGTTGCAGCGGCGGTGTCGGCCACCTACCGTGCGGAGCGACGATGAGTACCGCCTTCGAACCGAACACATCGCCAGACGGCGCTGCGGCAGCTCCTGAAGCTCCAACTCGCCCCGTCAGCGACCGGTCCGCCGACCGGTTCATGCGGCGCCTACATGGCGGACTGCACGCGCGTGCGCCGGAGTTCGATACCGAACGCGTCGGTCCGGGAGGCGGAATGATCCTGATGACACT
>JBCBSO010000478.1:0-3568 GCA_039819205.1 Actinomycetota bacterium | reverse complement strand
CGCCATGTGCGGCCATTCGCCGGGCGATGCCGCGGCCGACCCCGCTCGCCGCCCCGGTCACCACAGCCACCTTGTTGGTCGGTTCCATCTCCCGGTCCCTGGCTCGTTCTCGACGTACCGGCGCAACTCTACGATCGACGATGGGCACGGCGTGTCAAGGCGCCGGTTGTCAACGCCGTTCACCAGGCGTATTCTTGAAGTCCACTTCGACGCGGGGTGGAGCAGTTCGGTAGCTCGTCGGGCTCATAACCCGAAGGTCGCAGGTTCAAATCCTGCCCCCGCCACCAACGAGAAGCCCTGGCAGATCACAAGATCTGCCAGGGCTTCGTTGTATCTGGGGCCGATCTTCTTTCCGCCGAGTTCGACGAACATCTCGTTGCCCTGCGCGAGCAGCACCGCCGCCGTCCGACCCTCATCGCAACTTCGACAAGGCTGGCTTTCGGTAGTGAACAGGACGCCAATAGCGTCTGTGGTGCTCGAGTGTCACTCGCTCGCAGAGCGGAGGCGTTCGAGCGCTCGCTTCTCGATCTGGGCGATGCGTGACGGCTTCAGCTCGAAGTGGTCTGCGACCTCCCGGAGTGTGCGCGGCTCGCCGCGATCGAGGCCGAACCGCAGCGTCAACACCTCGGCCTCGCGCGGGTCGAGTTGCGAGAGGAGATGCTTGATCTCGTCGGTCATCCTGATGGTCTGGGCCGCGTCGTTCGCCTTCGACTTGGCGACCGCTTCGGGCTCACGCGGGATGTACGCGATCGGCACGTACACCTGGAGAGCGTCGAGGAGTTCGAGCGAGGCGAAGTAGCGGCCCAGCTGCTCGGCCATCTCGGCGTCCTGGGTGATGAGCGTCGAACGGGTGCGCATCGCTGCCGCACAGATCCACCGGTCGTTGTGGCTCATCGCCCGCGTCGTCGCCTGGGTGATCCGGGCGAACAGCACGGCATCTTCGGGCTCGATCGTTGCGACGTCGAGGCCGAGTGCGGTGTCGAGCACCGGCCGGCGCGGGTTGTCCGGGTCGTCAGTGTCGCCAACGGCGAGGACGCCGGTCCAGAGTTCGCCCAACACCACCTGATGTGTCTTCGGGGCCGTCCCGTCGTCGTGCTGTTCCAGGACACCCGCGAGGTAGGTCGTAACTTCGGGGTGGGCCTCGTGCAGGCCGATCAGCGCACTCGTGTCGAGCATCACTCCCACGGGTCGTCGCGCTGTGCTTCGATCCCGGCCTGCTTGGCGTCGGCGTGCTCGTCGGCCCAGCCGGTGTCGATGTGAGGGAGCAACGAGATGCGATCGAGGAGTCGCCGGGTCGGCGTGCGACTGTCTGGTTCGTCGCGGTGGGGGACCAGCTTGGCGACGACCTCGCCGTGACGGGTGATGTACACCGCACCACTGCGTTCGGCTTCCTCGAGGACACGAGCCGTGTCGTTGCGCAGGTCGCGCACGCCGAACCGCTTGGGCTCCTCATCATGGGCGGCGCTCGGGTCAGCGACGGCGGCGTTCCGGCGACTCATGGGCCAAGCGTAGCACGGCGGTGTGCTACGCGCCGAGAGCGGATGATCGGATGGAAGACCAGGAGCACACGCAGGCCGATCGACGAGCGGTCAGCTCTGCAGGTCGTCGGCGGCGCGGTAGGCGTGGTCGAGCTCGGGTGCGAGCCCCACTGCTGCGGAGGCAATCGTTGCCGCTTCGGACGAATCGAGACCGAACGTCTCGAGCAGAAGTCGGATCACGTCTGAGCGGTAGTCGGCGGTGGCGCCGACGGTGGTGATCCGCGACACGGCTCGAAGAAGCGTGCCGGTGACCAGGTCGATCGCAGCGTCGTTGGGTTCGGTGGTGAGTCGCCCGAGTCGCACCGCCTCGACCAGGTCGTCGCGCATGTGGCGGAACGGGTCGTCCGGCCACACGTCGGTGTGCCCGATCGTATGAAGTCGCAACAGCACCGTGGCCAGCTTGGGATTCGTCACGCCCTGCTCCAGGAGCAGCGCGGTGATTGCCGCAAATCGGCGAACGGGATCGTCGACCTCGACGAGTTCGGCGGTGGTGTCGACGAACGACGCGATCACCTCGGTGACGACTGCTTCGACGAGGGCGTCGCGGTCGTCGAAGTAGTTGTAGAAGGTGCCGTTCGACACCTCGGCACGCTTCGTCACATCGAGGATCGTGAACGCCTCGCCATTGATCGCGATCTCTTCGACCGCGGCCCGCAGGAGATAACGACGGGTGCGTTCCTTCTTCTTGAAGCCACGAGTGCGGGGGGTTGCCGCAGGAGGGCTCGACACCGTCGGCACCCTACCGGCCGCCCCCAGCTAGCTCGTTGCCGCTGTTTGCGCAGCGACCAGCACCGCTCTCGTGCGGCTGATCTCGTCGGGCGATCCGCCGACCGGGGCTGCCGAGAGCTGGGTGGCGCCAGCGTCGGCCAGCGTTCCGATGCGATCGGCCACTTCGGCCTCGGAACCAACGATCGCCAGCTGACCCACACCCGATACACCTTCGCGGGCGAGCATGGCGGCATAACTCGGAAGCTCTGCGTAGCTCGCCAACACCTGGTCGAGCATCGCTCGTGCCGGGGCCGGATCATCGGTCACCCACACCGGTAGTGAGCAGACGATGGCCGGCGCGGGCCGACCGGCATCGGCGGCCGCCGCGTTGATGACGGGCGCGATGTGGGACTGAATGGTCGCGGGCCCGACGCACCACAGCACGGTGCCGTCGGTGCGTTGCCCGGCAATCCGCAACATCTGTTCGCCGAGCGCCGCCAGCATGACCTTCGGTGTATCGCCGATCCGTTGGATCTCGCCGCTGAAACTCCAGAACGGACCATCGTGTTCGGCCGCGCCGTCAGTGAGCAGCGGCTGCAGGATGTCGAGGAAGTCGAGCATCTGGCGCACCGGCCGCTGCCACTCGATCTTCCACTTGTCGCGCACGGTCGGTTCATGCGACAACCCGACTCCGAGGATGAGCCGGCCACCGATCGCTGCTTGTGTCGTCAGCGCTTCGGCGGCGATCACCTGCGGATGCACCGGCCACGTCGGGATCACGGCGGTGCCAAGCTCGGTGGTGCCGTTGCCCTCGCCGTGGGCGGCGTACACGGTGAGCGCGTCGATGTTCCCCGACTGCGCAAGCCAATAGGCGCTGAACCCGTCTGCTTCCGCCGCGGCGATGTCCGCGTGGATCGCGCCGAGATCGGCGCTGAGCAGGTTGTTGGAGCCGTTGATCGAAATGTCCATGGCGGTGGTTCCTGTCTTCTTGGGCGGGGTTGGGAGTGTTGGTGGCTACTGGTTGTTGGCGGGCAGGTTGATTGTCGCGGCTGCGATCTCGTCCTCAGGGACGGGTTGTAGCTGTCCGCGGATGTCGCCGAAGAAGGTCTGTTGCTCGGTGTGGATGTTGAAGTACAGCTCGCCCTCGGCGGCGACGTCGGCCATGCCGGCGATCGTGCGGTGACGGTCGCCGGGGATCGTTTGGATGATGGGGCATCCAGCGGTGACCGCACCGACGATGCCGTGGCCCTGGGTCGCGGCGGCGATGTCGTCGTTGGTCACTTCGTACGACAGCACACCGTCAGCGAGTACTTCGCCGACGG
>JBCBSO010000477.1:0-3573 GCA_039819205.1 Actinomycetota bacterium | reverse complement strand
CCATTCGCATGCGAGCTCCTCGCGAGTGAGTTCTTCTTGACATGGATATCATAACTATCTATAACGGAGAGTGTCACTATCCACTATCCGATGGAGCTGAAACATGATCTTTCTCGCCGTACTTGTCATCGCCACCGCAGCGAGCGCGGTCGTCTTACGCGGGCGTCGCGATCGCCGAACGATCGCCCGTGTCGGGCTCGGGATCGGCCTCGCCGTCGCCGGCATCACACACTTTGTGAATCCAACGCCGTTCGAGCAGCACCTTCCGTCGTGGGTGCCGGCGCCGGCATTCGTCGTCGGGCTGAGCGGCGTCGCCGAAGTAGCGCTGGGCCTTGCCCTCGCTGCCGCATGGCCGTCGCGTCTCGCAATCGGGCGAACGGTTGCCGCGTTCCTCGTCGCCGTGTTTCCGGCCAACGTCTACGTCGCTGTTGCCGGTGTCGATGTCGACGGTCAACCGGGCGGGATCTATCCGTGGATCCGCCTTCCGCTGCAGCTGCTGTTCGTGGCGTGGGCGCTGTGGAGCACGCTGCCGGGCCGTACCGACAGCACCCCGCCGACCGACGGCGTGATGCCGCCGCTGCCTTGGGCAACTGGCCCAGCAGCGACGGCCGTTCACGACGGCGCCGACACGCTCGTGATGGCGTCGGTGCTTGAACTGCGGCGCCGACGCGACGTGCCGCGCTTCCTCATCGCTGCGCTTCGGCTCCGGCGTCTGTTTGCGACGTCGCCTGGAGCGATCCGGCTGTCACTCAGCGCGATCCCGCTGCGCACCACCTTTTGGACGCTGTCACAGTGGGAACACCAAGCCGACGCGAACGCGTACACCCGGCATCCCAGCCACATCGAGGTGATGCAGACGTTCTCAACGCTCATGGCGGGATCGACGTTCGCCACGTGGACCGAGCCGTCCACCTCGGTGCCGTCATGGGAGCGAGCACATGCCGAGATTGCGAGCGCACGGCGCGCCGGCGCCGAGATGGTGCATCACTGACAGCGCGCAGATGCGTCTGATGCTTGACGCCCACCACCCGGCCGGCGACAGTGCAGCAACGACTCGACCGAATGGAGCAGATGATCGTGCAGTCCGTGATGACGAACACCAGCTTGTTGACCTTCGACGGCGAGGTGCTCGAACAGTTCAATATGACCGACTCGAACCGCTACCACGTGAGGCTCATGTCGAAGATCGAGTTCAACGAGAAGCGCAAGTACGTCGAGTTCGACTTCGGTGTCGGGCCGATAGTGCAACGGAAGCGGATCGGATTCGACGAGTCGGGGCTTCCGGCGCTGCGCGAGTTCATGGCCCCGGTCATTGCCGCAGCTGGTTGACGTGGCTGCGGCGACGCCGGGCGAACTGATCCCG
Organism: Actinomycetota bacterium; assembly: GCA_039819205.1. Lineage (GTDB taxonomy): Bacteria > Actinomycetota > Acidimicrobiia > Acidimicrobiales > Ilumatobacteraceae > JABSQH01. Next base: position 2,210 of record JBCBSO010000477.1, on the reverse strand, counting down.
ATTGACGCATCGAACTGGCACGCCGCACTCCGCGTGCGGGTCGGCGAAGAACAGCTGAAGCACGTTGCGGACTACCAGCCCGTCGGACTTGTCGTGCTCGCCAAGGCGTACGTCCGCCCTGGTGGCCTGAGGTGGGAACCGCTCGCGTTTGTCGTCGACGACCGGATCGTTGCGGTGTTGGCGCTGGCGTACGGCGATCGCAGCGTCGAGATCATCAACCTCGCTGTCGATGTCGACCACCAACGGCAGGGGGTTGGCGCCGCCGTCGTCGCCGAGGTGCTCCGTCGAGCGAGGACACGGGATCTCGACGTGGTGGAGCTGACCGTGCATCCCGACAACGCGGCGGCCATCGCGCTGTACCGCAACGTTGGGTTCGAGCCAACGGATGACGTTCGCGACGGCGAGCGGTTCATGCGCTACCGCCTCTAGGGAAGAGCGCGATCCGCGTGGGCTCGAGTGCCACGATGAGAACGTGCCGGCGAACGGTTGTGTCTGGCGATGAGCGGACGAAAAGGTAGCCGCAAGGCACGTGCCGACCGCCGCCGGCGCCGCCGCGTCGGGCGGGCCGACAACGACCTCACCGCCACGGAGTGGACGGCACTCAAGGAAGCGTGGGGCGGTTGCGCATACTGCGGAGCGATCGACCGCTCCTTGCAGCGTGACTGTGTGCAGCCGATTCGCCTCGGAGGGCGCTACACCGTCACCAACGTGGTGCCGGCCTGCGGATCCTGCAACGCCAGTAAGGGTCACCACGAGGTGACCACCTGGATGCGCCGTCGCCGACTCGACGAGTCGTCGTTTCTCATTCGACATCGCGAGGTGCTGAACCACCTCGCACCCTGACCGGTGCCCGTCGTCTCTTGGCGTGAAGAGGCGAGTGTTGGCAGTAACTCAGCAGGCTCTCGACCGTGGGCGCTGCAACGATGGGCCGGTGACCGACCACCTCCGAGACGAATCGATCGCCATCGATGGCGTCGTGATCGTGTCCGGTCCTCCGGGTTCGGGTAAGTCCACGGTGTCGGCGCTGCTCGCATCCGGCTTCGAGCGAGGTGTGCATATCGAGTCGGATTGGTTCTACCGGTCGATCTGTTCCGGTTTGATCGCTCCGCATCTCTCCGCGGCGCATGAACAGAACACTGCAATCATGGACATCGCCACCGACACCGCAGCTGGCTTCGCCGACGCGGGCTACACCGTGGTGTGGGACGGGATCGTGGGGCCATGGTTCCTCGATCGTGTCGCCCAGCGGCTCCGATCGCGAGACGTCGCGCTGCGGTACCTGGTGCTCCGAACCGACCGATCAACAGCGCTCGACCGCGTCCGCCAACGCGACGGCACGACCGAGACCTCTGGGGCGGAGAAGATGTGGGATCAGTTCGCAGACCTTGGCGACCTGCAGTCACACGCCGTCTCGGCTGCGGGCGCGGTCGACGAAGTAGTCGAGCGCTGTCGCCGGGCGTTGGGAGGCGACGCGCTGAACGTCATCGTGTGAGCTGCGCGACGAGCTCGGTGAGCAGTGTGTAGAAGCCGGCGGCATCCACGGCGAGCGCGACGGTGCAGTTGGGCTCCTTGCCGGCAATGCTCCAGCGATCGTGGACCGACCGCCCGTAGCTGAGACCTGCCGAGGTCTCGATGTCCACCCGCATCTTCTCTGTGGTGAACAGATCGGACCGCAGCAGCCATGCGATGGTGCACGGGTCGTGCAGCGCTGGTCCGGCGAACCCGTACCGATCTCGGTACACCCCATGGAAATGCTCGAGCATGCCGGCGAACTCGGTTCCGATGTCGTTTCCGACATCGCGCAGCGCCTGAATCCGTGGCGGCGTCGCAATCACCTCATGGGTGACGTTGAGACCGAACATCACCGTCGGCACACCCGACGTCAAGACGATCTGCGCGGCGTGCGGATCGCTCATCATGTTGAACTCAGCCGCGGCGGAGTCGTTGCCGTAGTCGGTGGAACCTCCCATGAACACGATCTGCTCGATTCGCTCGGCGAGATCCGGGGCGAGGCGCAGCGCAATGGCGAGGTTGGTGAGCGGACCGGTGGCGACGATCGTTCGAGGCTCGTCGACGCGACGAAGGTGGTCGATCAGGAACGTGACGGCGTCGATTGTCTCGGCTCGGCGTGTCGGCTCGGGAATTCCTGGCGCCTCGAGCCCGGTGGCGCCGTGATAACTCGCCGCGTCAACGGCTTCGGTGAGCAGCGA
>JBCBSO010000476.1:0-3573 GCA_039819205.1 Actinomycetota bacterium | reverse complement strand
GCCTCGACCCGTTCGTTCTTGTCGCTCAGCACGTTGTTCGCCCGCACCACCGTGACGGCGTAGTTCATCGTCGGCAGGATGACCAGCGACAAGATGACCATCATCACGAGCACGAGCGGTAGCGCCGCGCCGCGATCGCGCTCGGCCGAAGGCTCGTTGGCGGGTGCGGTGGTCATGATGGTCATGTCGTGACGCTGTTCGTGCAGGAGACGGCCTCGTTGGCGCCCACCTCGACGCGAATTCCCTTACCCGCATCCGTCGGGTCGATGAGCTCGAAGGCGCGATCGGCAATGCCCGCCCGGCACGACCACCCGGTGGAGGTGTACGCCGACACATCACCCTTCGGAGTGGGCACTACTTCCACGCTCACGTATTGACCGTTGGGCACGGTGAAGTCGTACGTACCGGAGATGAACTGCTGGCTCGTCTCGACGGTTTCCGGGACGAAGTCGAGCGGTTGGTCGTTCGAGTCGAGAAACCCGCCGCTGACATACTCGAAGGGGTCGGGTGCCGGGCTGCCGTTGGGGAGCTCGGTGCGGAGAGTGAGCGTGCCGCCGCACTCGCCGAGCGCGATCTGCGTCATCACACCCTGGAACTGATCCCACCGGGGCAGCAGGTACATATTCGCCGTCTCGACGTTGGTGTAGCGGCCTTCGACCGGGTCGAATTCCGCCGGGACGCCCGTGTCGGTGTCGGCAATGAGGTCGCCGAGAATGGCACTGTTTGCCCGCGGGTACGAGTCGGCGTCGGATGTGATCGTGGTGTATCGGTAGGTCGCCGGATCGCCGACCTCGGGGTCGGTCCACGTCTCCCAGTCCGGACCGTCTGCGGAGTACGTCTTGTCGACGGCCTGGTAGTTGGCCTCGCCGGCGTTCGCGTTGTACTCACCTGTCGAGACCGGAACGGTGTCATCCGAGAATGTCAAACCATCGCTGTCGTCGTCGGTGACGTTCACGGCGTCGTAGACGCTCTCAGTGATCTCGAACCAACCGAGTTCAGTGGTGAGGTGTTCCGTGTTGGTGGCGCGGCGGACGCGGATCCACTGGCCGATCGAGTCGAAGAATCGCTTGCGGCCATCCCAGCTCTCATAGGTGTCCAGGTCGACGGTGTTCCACCGCGAGTTCTGACGGATCTGGAACTGGCCGAAGTAGGTCGCCGCCTTGACGTAGCTGTACGAGCCTCGCTCGACGAGCGTGCGCTCGCCGCCCGGATCCTCGATCCATGTCGACGTCGGAGCGTTACCGTTGGAGTCGGGCGTGATTCCGCTGCCGACGCCAACACCGATCAGCCGAGTTCGAGCAGCGAATTCGTTGGCGATGTAGTCGGCTCGATCGAAGGAGACCTGATGGAAGGCGCCAGTTGGTGCCGGCCACCCTGGCCCTGGGGCGGGTGGCTCCAGCGGCAACGGCTGCGTGGTACTCCGTGCCTCCAACCGGTTGTACGAGGGCACACCGTCGGTGAAGAACACCACGGTCTGCGGCGAGATCGTCGGGATCGTTCCGTCTTCGGCGTAGAACGTGCGATAGAGCGCGTCCTCCCAGTTGGTCAAACCACCGCTGATGAGCTTCGTGCTCGTGCCGTCGACGGCATCCAGCAGCTCGGTGACGTCAGTGTCCACGCGCATGTCGAAGTACCGGTGCCATCCGGTGGTGCCCAACGTCCCCGACGTGGTGTCGAACCGCACAACCTGGATCTGTGTCGGGGTGCCGGCGAGTGTCGACACAAACGCTTCCACACCGTCACGCACCTGCTGCATCGCCGTGCTGCCGATCGAACCCGAGTCGTCGACGATCAGCGTGATCGGACCACCGCAGCGGCTGCGGGCCGCGACGAACGCCGGCGTGCCATCGAGGCTGGTCGCATCGATCTCGTCACGCACGGTGCCACCGGCGGTGATGTTGACTTGGTTGAGGCCACCGCCGGCGCCAGCCGAGTCGCCACCACCGTCGATCGAGACGACGACGCGATTGGCGTCCTTCTTCTCGTCGTCGCTGGCGAACTGGGTGTCGTTGACCGCGTCGGGGGCGAGCGGTTCGCTGACCTCGATCACCCAATCCGGTCGGGTACACACGAGTGTCCCGTTCTGGCAGCTGACGCCGTTGTCGACGCCAGCGATGAAAGCCGCTCCTCCCGGCGGCCCGGGAAGGTCACGCATCACGACACGCGACGTGCACGACCACGCAGTCCCATCCACCGAGCGGCACTCGATTCTCGAGAGCTGGTACGTTAGCCCGTCGCCACTCGGGGCGAAGTGGTATGACACGTTGATCTCGGTCAGGATGCCACCCTCTTCGGTGACCCAGCTGAGCATCACGACATTCGACCCGCTCGACAGATCGATCCCGTCGCACACCTTCGCCCCGTCACATGGCGTGGCCCACGGGTCGGTCGACACCTCGCTCGCCGACGCCAAATCGGAGGGCATCACGAAGCCGATCGCTTGCTCGTCGCGGGCGACGTTGAGGCGGCCTTCTGTGCTCGCCTGCTGGCGCAGTGACACGACGACAGAACTCGCCAAGACCGTGACGACGATCCCGAGGATCGAGATCGTAATCAGCAATTCGGGCAACGTGAGCCCGGAATCGCGCGACCGTCGCATGCTGCGCCGCGTTGCTGCACTTGCGTTCGAATCAGACATCGGACTTGACCACCTGAATGCTGCGGCTCACCAAGCCATCGGGGCTGGTGATCCGGATGGTGACGCGCTGCACGAGCAGCGTGTCGCGGACACTCCCTGGGCACCCGGGGTAGTCCCCGGACCCTTCCACCCATGTCCCGGCCTGCAGCGGAGTGGCTGCCGGAATGTAGTACTCGTGCGTCACGCTGGCGGTGCTGCTGTCCCAACCTTCTGTCTGCACTGCAGCCTTGGCGAAGTTGGAGTAGTTGCAACCAGGCGTGGCACGGTTGACACGGTCGGCGGCGTTGACGATGGCCGTCTCCACCTGCGCCGCGCTGCGGCTGGTCGACGATGCGTTGATGCTCGTGAACATCGCATTGAGCGCAGCGACCACCACCGTCCCGATCAGGACGATGGCGATGACCACCTCGACGGCACTGACGCCACGGTCGCGCGCGGCTGGGGCGATGTGTTGCTGCTCCATCCGTTCCACCATCGGCACCTGTCCGTTCCGCCTTGAACGTTGCGCGGGTCACGCAACGCAGATCGCACGGTACGAGTGGCTCGGTCAGCGCTCGTTCGCCCCACGGTCAGCGTCATGCAAAGTGCAAAAACCTTGAGACTCTCCAGAAAAACCGGGGAAGAGAACGGAGGAAAGGTCAGTCGCCGTCTACTGCCAACGGGTGCTGCGCACGTCGTCGCCGTCGGCGTCGAGGGGACGGCCGGGCCAGCGCAGCGCCCCGGGCGTTGCCGACAGGCGAGCGATCAGGCCCTGCATCGGGGTGCCGGCCACGTCGACCACGGCGTTCCGTTCGGCGTAGTGCGGGTCGTCGGCGATGTCGGCCATGTCCATCACCAGGCCGATCGCCGCCTCGGCGCGGTCGAACGCCTCGATCACGTCGGCCGAGTCCCGAGCGGCGCACCACTCGACCACCCGCTGCTCGATCTCGTCGCGG
>JBCBSO010000475.1:0-3585 GCA_039819205.1 Actinomycetota bacterium | reverse complement strand
TCGAGCGGGCCTCGAAGATCGCCGCAGGTGTTTCGATCATCGGCCAGATGCGCACGTGATCCGGCGCACCCGCCGACGCCAGACCCGCGGCGACCGCCTCGACCGCTTCGACCGACTCGATCTTCGGAATGACGACGGCCGACGGCGCCGCAGCGGCCGCGGCGGCGGGTGCGCCGGATCACGTGCGCATCTGGCCGATGATCGAAACACCTGCGGCGATCTTCGAGGCCCGCTCGATCGCCGCGCACCCGCGCGTGGCGGTACTCGTGATGGGCACCAACGACCTGGCGCGCGAGCTGCGTTCGCCGATCGTGGCCGGTCGCCACCCGCTGATCCCGCACCTGGCGACTGCGCTGCTGGCGGGCCGCGAGGCCGATGTAGACGTGCTCGACGGGGTGTACAACGACGTGCGCAATCCAGATGGATTCGCCGCCGAGTGTCGCCAGGGGATGGAGATGGGCTTCGATGGCAAGACCCTGATCCATCCGAGCCAGGTGGACCCAGCCAACGACACCTGGGCGCCGTCGGCAGACGAGATCGAACATGCCCGGGCCGTGATCGCCGCGTTCGACGACGCGGTGGCCGATGGGCGCGGCGTCGTCACCGTCGACGGTCGCATGATCGAGAACCTGCACGTCGAGAACGCCCGCCGCGTCCTCGCGATCGCCGCCGCTCTGGATTAGTTCGACCTCACTTCACGTCGGCGGACGACGGTGTTGGACGGCCGAACGCCAGGCGCGCTCCCTGGCGGTCGCGGCGCCGGCCGCGCTCGATTGGGTCGGCCTGACTGCAGGAGCCTCTATTTGGCGTCGGTGGTGGTGACGGCGGCGAGGATCTCGTCGAACGCGGCGTCGGCGTAGGCGGTCATCTCGTCGTCGGTCCGATCCTGGATCGGATGTGGAGTGAACACACGCGCCACCGACGCGAAGCCGAGCGAACGTGATTGGGCGTTGGCCGCCTCGACGAACTCGTCCGACGCCACGAACATCCCCGGAACGCCACGCAACTCCAACTCGCTGATGTCGTGCACACTGCACGACGTACAGCTGCCTCAATCGGCGAGCGCCTCGATCACCAGCTGACACTCCACCGCGATCTCGTGGCGCAGATCGGCCGGAGCCGGCTTGGAGAACGTCGGCTTGCGGTAGCGCTTCACCGAGGCGCCATGCTCGACGAGTCGCTGCTCGAGCCGGTCGAGGAACACGTCGCCGCGCGGCTTGGAGATGTCGAGCAAGCCCACGGTGAGCCCGTCGACCGATGTCGGTCGTGGCAACCGTGCCCGTTCGGCGACCGTCCGTTCGCTCGTCGGGTCGAGGAGTGTGCGCGCCATGTCGTCAGTATGACACTGCGCGGGTCACCGGCTTCGACCCGACCTCGTCGTTGACCCATCCGCCGATGATCTCGGAGAACAGTCCCGCGCCGCCGCCGGCGTAGGTCAGCATCAGACCGCCGTCGCGAAACTTGGGCAAGCTCGGCGCGTCGGCGAATGCCTCGGGCAGGCCTTCCTCGATGCCATCGGCTCCGCGGACGAGCGCGCTGCCCGAGCGGGTGAGGTGTTCGTTGATCGCGTCGACGATCGCAGCTCGATCCCAGCCTGCGAACACTCTGGCGTGTTCGGGCCCCATCACGAGCACGGCATCGAACGCCATGATCAGTTTTGGATGGTGGAGGCTGACCAGTGCGGCGGCCATCGAGCGGGCGAGTGAATCGGGATGGCGTGAGATCTGATCGACGACGCAACGGGTCCCTTCTCCGGCGAACAAGGTGATGGCATCCACACCGTCCGCGATGCCGTGTTCCCCGGCGAGGCGACCGTATGGCGACTCGGCATCGTTCTCAGCGAAGCAGAACCCGACCTTGCCAGGGCTGCCGTGTGTTGCCCGGTCGATCTCACCGGGCCGGCCGCCGCCAACGTTGCGCACGACGAGTTGCAGGGCTCTGCCGATCGTGGAGTTGGCACGGTTGCCCTGACCGAGCGCGTTTCCGCCGGAGTTCATGCCGATCGCCCGTGTTCCCGGCCCCGAGCAGATCAGCACGGGACCGACGGGCATCGTCGTCGCCAAGAGGCCGTGCATGTTGAACTCGTCGGTGCAGGCCGCCTCGACGGCGGTCAGCACCCAGGGCAGGTACTCGGGTCGGCACCCGGCCATCACAGCAGCGATCGCCACCTTCTCCACTGTCGCCGGCGCCAGATCGGGCGGGATCACCGCGACGATCTCGTCGGGGGCGCGTGCAGTTCCCTCGAGCATTGCCAGCACGCGCGCTTCCGTCGGCGGCACAACCGGCAGCCCATCACTCCAGCCCCGCGTATACATCATCTCGATTTCGTCTTCCGCGTCGGCCACCTCGATGCGCCGGGCGGACAGAATCGAGCCACCGAAGCGGGCCCGCAGCGCGTCGACGAGGTCGGGGTCGACGCTCTTTGATCCGCATCCCGGGCGCATCGGGGGAAGGTCTGCGCCGAGGTCGTCGATACCGGTCAACCGCTGCCATACCTCGCGTTGCCACCCGATCGTCCGTTCTCGTTCGACGCCCCCGTCGGCAACGATCAGCGTGGGGACCGTCTCGATGTCGTGGTGCCAGCTGAATGCCAGATCTTCGTCGAACAGCGGTGTGGGCGTGTCGGGAAACTGCGGGTCGTCTTGGGTCAGTACCGTCAGATCGCCACGCTTCGCCGCCACGTCGGCGAGGGCTGGGGCGATCGTGCGACACGTCTCGCAGTCGCGCTTGACCACCACCACGAGACCGTCGGGAAGCGCTGGTGCAGCAGATGAGTTCGCGGTGGTCATACCCGGACGGTAACGATCGCGTGTGACGCATGTGGCGTTGGCCTGGCTTGGCGAGCGGCCGAACTCGCCGTAACGTAGAAACTCATCGGGGGATCAACTGCAGCACAGCGCGCGGGCGACGCGATGACCGTGACCTTCCACGGGGTCCGCGGGTCCACGCCGTGTCACGGCGAGGAGATCGTCGGATACGGCGGCAACACCTCGTGTGTCTCGTTGGACATCCCCGGTCAGCGTCCGATTCTGTTCGACCTCGGAACCGGTTTGCGCTACTTCGGTGCGCAGCATCCCGCAGATGAGCCGTTCGATGGCATGGTGCTGCTCACTCATTTGCACTGGGACCACATCCAGGGATTGCCGTTCTTTAAGCCCTTGCTGCATCCCGACGCCGACGTCACCGTGTATGCGCCACGCCAGGAAGGCGACCTCACGGTGGCAGACGTGTTTGCCGACACGATTAAGCCGCCGCTGTTCCCGATCCACTTCGCCATGTTTCCCGGCGCCGTCGACTTCGTCGAGGTTGCCGACGAGGAGTTCCGCCTCGGTGGTGAGGTCGAGGTGATGAGTCGACTGGTTCCGCACGTGGGCAACACGCTCGGATTCCGGGTCACGTGGCGCGGGCGCTCGGTCGTCTACCTCAGCGACCACCAGATGCCCACCGATGGCTCCTTCAGTGTTACCCAGGGCGTGCTCGACCTCTGCACCGATGCCGACCTCGTGATCCACGACGCCCAGTCGCACTTCGTCGCGAACTCCTCGGGCGTGTACTGGGCGTCGTGGATCACGAGGTCGGCATCGG
>JBCBSO010000474.1:0-3596 GCA_039819205.1 Actinomycetota bacterium | reverse complement strand
ATCGAATCAGCGAAAGACTGGGTCGGAGAACGCATCGACGACATCGTCGACTTCGCCACCGGACTACCCGACCGCCTCGTCGGGGTGTTCTCTGGGATGTGGGACGGCATCGCCAGCGCGTTCAAGTCAGCGCTCAACGTCGTCATCCGCGGCTGGAACGGTCTCGAGTTCACCGTGCCCGGCTTCAACCTCGGCCCGCTCGGAAGCTGGGGAGGAGCCACCATCGGTGTCCCCGACATCCCCACTCTGCACGACGGAGGCTTCGTCCCCGGACGTCGCGGCAGCGAAGTACTAGCGCTTCTCCAGGCCGGCGAGTACGTCATCCCTGCGAGCCACGTCGCCGCCGTGACCGCCGCCTACCAACCTCCAACGTTCCGGTCCGCAGCGAGCATCTACGAGCCACCAACGGCCGGCGCCGATGACCGCCGAACCGAGAACAACTTCTACGGCACCGCAGCAACCGATGAAGACATCATCGCCGTACTTGAGCGATGGGAGTGGCAGCGCGGAGCACGCCAGTGATGAACGTCAACCATCACCGCCACATCTCGGCGCTTCGCAGATTCGTCGTACCGACACCTTCGCTGGATGTGCGCGAACCGACGGACACTGGTCAAGCCGACCGTTGGGCGAGATTCGCCAGCGAGTACTTCAGCGGCCGCCGTGGTCAAGTCACGCGTTGCAAACACCTTGCGCCCACCCGTCGACACCGCCCCTCAATCAGACTGTTCGTCGCCCCCCTGCTGTTCTACGGCTGCCTCACCTGCGCCGCCAACGCCTACGAGGGGGCTGATCCGAACCCCTTCCACTGGCGTCATCGCCGATGCGCAAGCTGCGACCGGCGAAGCCTCAAAGCGCTCGCCGCCGTTTGGTCGACGACGTCGGGCATGTTGATCGCCGAACTCGGCACCCGGTGTTGCTGGCACGACATCGTCGGTGAAGAGCCACGATCCATCGATCGAATCCCCGTCCTTCTGACGCCGGCACTCACCGGCGGCACACCATCCGTCGTCTCGAGCGGCGACTATGGCGAGCTACCGGATTTCCCTGATCGCACATCAGCGAACTGAAGACGATGATGACATCGACTCTCACCCGCTGCGCTCCGAGCGAAACGCTGCCCGTCCGCTCGTCACCACATATCGGGGGTGGGGGATGACCCCCACCCCCTCTCCGATTGTCCGCACGGTCGGCATAGCACTTCGAAATCGATGCGGTGAACGACCTCTGTTTTTCGATGAGCGCTGACACCTTCCCCTGCCGATTCTGCGACCGCGAGCTACGCACCGAAGCCGCCCGCAAGTCACACGAACGAAGCCATCAACCCGACCGCCTCGACGCCGGCGGCCATAGCCTCTGGCGCGACGTCACTAATGCCTACACACTTCGCCCCGACGAACTCCGCCTACTCGAGGACGCCTGCCGCGAACGAGACCTCATCGACAAACTCGACGAAGCGCTCACCACCACCGACCTCACCGCGGCCGGCTCGACCGGCCAACTGGTCATCCACCCGCTCGTTGCCGAGATCCGACTACACCGATCCGTGTTCGCATCCCTGTGCGCACGACTCAAGCTCCCTGACGAGCCCGAACCCGGCGAACGGCACAACAACCGTGGACGGTTCACATCCGTCACCGGCCGACGGGCTGCAACGTCGAGATGGCGACACCGGTGAGTTCGTGGTTCACGTACAACGTGAGCTCTTGCCTAATGCTGGGGTGGAGCCAGCCCGATGCCGCGCAGCAGTCTTACTGCTCGCCATCGAGCTTCGCTGACTGTGCGTCGCGTTGCCAGCACCCTCCAGCGCCATGTCGAGACCTTGTTGCCACCGAGGTCGTCGAGTTCCTCCCGTAACTCGTCCAGGTGCTGGTCCGCTCGCCGAAAGCGCTCTTCTGCGTCGGCCGCGAGATCCTGCAGACTCTGAACCATTCCGACTAGGTCGGGGTTCGTATCTCGATCATCGTGGAACAGCACGATCGTTGCACAGTCGCACAGCGCCCCGGCCGTTATCGCACCCGGCGCGGCGAGCCCTCCGTTGGACGGACCGGTCTGGACCAGCTCGTCGCCATGATGGTCCACGATCAACGCGCGGCTACCCCAACTATCGCTGTGAACCAGGTGGGAAGACGTGCGGTAGTCGGCTCGATGACGATCGCGTTCGGATCGTTCCTGGAGCATTTTGAAGGTTGGCGGCTTGCCGTCGAACAGTGGTGCTGCCCAGCCATGGTCCGCTCCGAAACTCGCTCCGAAGCGCTCGATGAGCCGGCCATGGGCCAACTCAACTTCTGCGAAGTACTCGTCCTCCTCGTCGTCGAAGCGAAGCTCGTCGCCGGCAGCCTCTAGGCGCTGACGCTCTTCACGCAGATCGCGGAACTCCATCGAAGTGCTGTGCAGTAGATAGCGCTCGGCGACTTCTTGACTCCCCTCCGCGATCACAGCGCTGAACACGCTCACTTCGTGCAACGTTCTCCAACGTCCGGCAGCACCAAGTCCGTGCCCAGACCGGAGAAGCGCGATGATCTCGGAGGTAGTCAGCAGTGCCCTTGCGAACAGCACAATCAGCGCTTCGCAGCAAAAGTCATCCTCCACGCGGCGCTGTTCCTGATGAGCGTCAGTGTGTTCGCCACCGAACTCGACACACGCGTGGTGGAGTGCTTCCAGCGCGTCGATCGCATCTCCCCAGACCCACTCAAGCCGTCGCACGCTCCGCCAGCGCCGCACGCGGTTCACTAGCAACAGCCGGTCTCGTCGGCGCCTGAGCTCTGCCGTGACAGATCGCCGCGTCGCTCTCTGTCGCTTCCGGTACTCCGCGGGAATCTCGCTCTCGAGCCGCTCGACAGCCCGCCGTTCGATCTCCACCGCGTCGAGACCTTCACGTATCTGCTGGTCCACTAATGCCCAGTCGACCTTAGGAACACCGAGTAGCAACTCGGAATCCCAGTCACGTGTCGGCCAAAGGGTTTCGCCGCTGCGACTATCTACACGTGCCTCGTCGCGGCTCATTACTGAGCATTCTCGCGCTCCCGCAATCGGGCTCGCATCGGCGTACGGTGAATGCATGGACGATGGTCGTGTCACTGAAGGTGACGAGCAACATCTCGGAGCGGACCAGGGATCCCTACGTGACCTTCGCGACCTCGCTGACCTAGTGCTCGCCATTGACGACTCACTCGCGACGTCACCGCCGATCAGTGCCTCATACATCGAGGCGACCGGCATCAACAGACCGATCTACCGCGGCCACGGAAGGTCTACCTACGATCTGGTGCCACCGGTGTTCCGTACTCCGAATGTGACCCAGGACGTCCTGTTCGAGGAGCAACAGCTACTCGAGACGTTCAAGCGTCGGTCGCGCCCGTACCTGAACGATCCGCCTTCCGAGGACCTCGACTGGCTTGTCTTGGCTCGACATTATGGCGTCCCGACCAGGCTGCTCGACTGGTCGACCAGCCCGGCCGTGGCACTTTGGTTCGCCGTCGCCGACCACGATGACGCCGACGGCGAACTCATCATGGCCGTCGGATACCGGGATGCAGGCCTAGTCGAGAATCCCTTCGACCTGCAGTTGGACAACGAGCATCCCATGGACTCTC
>JBCBSO010000473.1:0-3601 GCA_039819205.1 Actinomycetota bacterium | reverse complement strand
TCGAACCCGACATGTTCCAGTACGGGGCAAGCAAGCGGACGAGCTCGGCCAAGTCGTCCGAAGCCTGTCGATCGCGGAAGAACAGGAGGACCGCGCGGATGTTGTCGACATCGCCATCGAGCGCTGTGATGGCAGCGATCTCGTCGGATGTCTCGGCCTTGGCGCCGTATGTTCGGGCGCGCTCCACGTAGTACCGGGCGTGGCGCTCTTGCAGGCGTTCCCACTGCGCGTGATCGGTGCGACGTCGCGCCGAGAACTGGCGCACGGTTTCGAGCATCCGGAATCGGCGTGTCGTGGTGCCGCCGAGCGGAACGACGAGCGAGTGGTCGATGAGCGACTCGAGCACGTCGAGGGTCACGTAGCGCGAGTCATGTTCGCCTCTCTCGCACACCGCCGCTACCGCATCGAGGTCGAACGAGCCGTTGAACACCACGAGTGCATCGAGCAGCTCCCGCTCCGCGGCATCGAGCATCCCGATACTCCATGCGATCGAGGCCTCGACGGTCTGGTGGCGCGCCGGTCCGCGAGTGTGGCCCCGTGTGAGCAGGCGCAGTGCATCGTCGAGGCCTGCACTGATCTGCGCTGGGGTCAGTGTTCGCGTCCGCGCCGCTGCGAGCTCGATCGCCAGCGGTACGCCATCCAGACGCTCGCAGACCTCCCCGACCACCGGCAGCTCGTCACGGTCGAGCGCAACGCTGGCGGCGTGTGCTCGATCGACGAACAACGCCACGGCATCGGAGCGATCGATCCACGCGTCTGGCGCATCCTCGGCACGAGGCAACGACATCGACGGGAGACGCCAATGCCGCTCGCCCGGAACGGCGAGCGGTCGACGGCTGGTGATCAGCACATTCACGCGCGGGCATGCAGCGAGCAGCGCAGTAGCGACCTCAGACACCGCGCCGACCAAGTGCTCGGCGTTGTCGAACACAACCAACGCGCGGTCCTCACTGAGCCTGCGCGCAACGGCCTCGAGCGACGAGGTGTCACCGGTGACTCGCGCGCCGAGAACGTCGGCGAGCTGTTGGGCAACCTCGCTGCCCTCGGTAACGGAAGCGAGTTCGAGCCACCAGACCCCGTCGGGGAACCGCTCGACACATTCATCGGCGGCGCGCTGAGCGAGGCGGGTCTTTCCCGCGCCACCGCTGCCGACCACGGTCACCAGGCGCTCATGCACGACCAACGACTGCAGCGCGCCGAGCTCTGCCTCCCGGCCGATGAACCGCGACGCGTGCGTTGGCAGGTTCGAGGGCGTTCCTTCGCCCGTCTCAGCCACTCGGCGCTGCGATACCAACGAGTCGAGCTGCTGCAACCCTTCCTGCGACTCAGGTTCGGTGTGCATCGCCGTGTCGGCGGCAACCGGTGGCACGCGGTCGGTCGCAATCAACCGATTGAGCTCGTGCAGGTCGGCGGAGGGCTCCAATCCGGTGTCGTCCGCGAGCCGCCGACGGAAGGTCGTAAACACGCGTAACGCCTCGGCTTGCCGTCCGTCCACTGCGAGCGACCTCATCAGCAACCCACAGCTGCGTTCCCGATACGGGTGGGCGGCGAGATGGTCGCGTAGCAGGGCGATGGCCATCGCCGGCCGCCCCGCTGCGAGGAGATCGTCGCCCTGGTCGTCGACCATGGCGGTACGCAACTCGTCGATGCGCGCACAGGGGCCCTGCGCCCACGGGCGATCAGCGAACTCGGGCAGCAATCCCTCCCTCGCCAGTGCGAGCGCTCGATCGCGCAGTTCGATCGCCGCGGCACCGCCAGATGTGCGCAGGTGCCGGACGAGAGTTTCGAACTCGGCGAGGTCGGAGTCCGCGTGGAGCACGTACCCGGGTGACACGGTGTCGACGACGCCGGGACCCAAGAGACGACGAACGCGCGACACCACGGTGCGGGCGGCACCGCGGGCGATGTCGAGCGACTCGCAGATCGTGTCGATGGCGACGACGGCACCGGCATGCAACGTGAGTAGACCGATCAACTGACGCTGCGAGGCCGAGGCCGGGTCGACGAACTCACCACCCGGGGAGCGCACTCGGACAGGGCCCAACACGTTGATCAACGAGGATCCGCCGACCGAATTGCTCACCCCATGCCCCCGTCACCTCGCTGTGGCGACGGTAGTGCACGAACTAGACGCGCGGTCGTTTCGACCAGCGGTCCGTCGACGCTACGGGATCGTCGCTGCCCATTGTTTCGACCAGTTCGCGAGCGGCTCGAGGTGGTCGAACAGCTCCTCGCCAACGGGAGTGAGTTGATAGCCCCTTCCTTGGTGTTCGACCAGACCGGTGGCTCGCAGCTCTTTGAGCCGCGTGTTCAGTAGCGAGGGCGAGATCCCTTCACAGCGGGCCTGCAACTGGCGGAAGGTGCAGGGGCCGGCGTTGAGCTGCCACACGACGCCCATCGCCCAGGCACGACCCAGGAGATCGAACAGGGCCATGACGGGCCGTCCGGACATGGAGCCACGAACCGGCTGACCCGGAATGGGCACCGACTGGCTCACTGCGACACCTGCCCGCTGACCTTTGCTACCGATAGCATAGCGCTATCATATCAGTAGCGCGCCGGCGGCCCGCCGGCGACATGAGAGGAGCCTTGGAACACGCCATGCGCACCATCCCGCGCCCCCGATCGGGCGAACACGCCCCGTACACACTCGACTACTTCCGCCGCGTACCCGACAACGTCCTCGACCACATGTCGTCGTGCCTGCAGTCCACGCCGGAGTTCTTCGAGGCGATCCCGTCGTCGCGACTCGATCGTCCGCACCGCCCGGGCGAGTGGACGATCAAGGAGATCCTTCTCCACATCAGCGACGACGAGCGGATCTACGCATACCGAGCACTGCGCTTCGCGCGCAACGACCTGACCGAGCTTCCCTCGTTCGACCAGGACGCAGTCGCCGCACACTCCGATGCCAACAATCGCTCGCTCGACAGCTTGCTGGACGAGTACCGCACCGTGCGCCACTCGACGCTCACACTCTTCGAGGGTGTGCCAGACGACGCCCTCGAACGCATCGGCACCGCCGACGGCAACCCGATGAGCGTGCGCGCCGCAGCGTTCCACATCGCTGGTCACGAAGCCCACCACCTGGCGAGCATCGCAACCAACTATCTCGACACAGCGACACGTTGAGTAGCCGTTGCTGAGGTGCGATGGGCTGTGCCGTGCGAGGTTCGCCGCACGAACTCGACACTCAAGATCCACGCGAGCGACGTCTATTCGCCTCGGCTGACCGCGATCTTTATGCCCAAGCGATAAGTGCGTACCCAAGAGTCGACTCACCGGCCTGTGGGACACTCCGCCGCATGGGCAGCACCATCCCCAAGCACCCGCGCGCCGTAACAGCCGAGAAGGCGGACCGATGACCGAGAGCCGAGAACGTTCAGACGCCCCACCGACCGTCGATACACACGATCTCTGCGAACGCTCACCAGCTGTTGGGACTATCTGGCGACCGGGTCCGACAACGCCCGCGTGGTCGCTACCGACGAGGCAACCACAGCAGTGTTCGTATCTGGCGCCGAATCCGGCATCTACAACAACGCGATTGTTCATCGAGCCGCCGGCGAGGAGGGAGCCGAGACCATCGCTGCCATCGAAG
>JBCBSO010000472.1:0-3602 GCA_039819205.1 Actinomycetota bacterium | reverse complement strand
ACGACGCAGCCGTTGCGGCTCCCGTCGCTGAACCGACGCCGGTAGCCGAGGAAGCCCCGGCGACAACTCCGCAGGACGAACCCCAGCCGGAGCCCGAGCCCGTGCCACCGGTTGCCGCCGAACCCGAGCCAGCTCCCGCTGAGCCGGCGGCGCCCGCGCCGCAACCAGCGGTCGAGCCCGAACCGGCACCTGCGCCCGCTGCGGCCGAACCCGCACCGGCCGAGCCCGCGCCAACTCCCGCGCCCACGCCGACTCCCGCTCCTGCAGCGGCTCCCGTTGCCGAGCCGGCCGTCGACCCCGTCGCTCCGGCGGCCGCGGCGCCTGCACCTGCGGCGCCTGCACCTGCGGCGCCGGCCACGCCGGCTGGCGAGCCGTCGCGAGTGATCTCCAGTGGACGTCCGTCGGCCGACGGACGTCCCCCCGAGAGCGCGATCGCCCCTGAGGCGCGACGAGCCGAGCCGACGCAGGCGCCCGCCGAGCCGAAGCGCCCCGTGTCGCCGAGCGGCAAGCCCATCCCGCCGCCTCCCGGTCGGCCGCTGTCACCGAGCGGCAAGCCGATCCCGCCACCCCCCGGGTCAGCGCGTCCCAGCCGTCCCGCGCCTGGCGGACGCCCCGGTGGCGGCGGTGGCGGCGGCGGTCGTCCTGGCGGATACACGCCACGCCCAGGTGGCGGCCCCGGTGGCGGCGGTCCCGGTCGTCCCGGTGGCGGCGGTCCCGGTCGTCCCGGTGGCGGTCGCCCGAGCGGCCAGCGGCGTCCGCCTCGTCGCACCGGACGGCGCCGTCGTCGTCGTGACCAGGACGAGCTGCAACCACAGCTCACGACCTATACGGCGTCGGATGCTCCGGTTCCCGAGGGCACGATCGTCATCGAGCGCGGTGTCTCCGCCCAAGAGTTTGCGCCCAAGCTGAACCGCACGTCAGCCGACGTTGTCCGGTTCCTGCTGAACAACGGCGAGATGGTCACCGCCACGATGGTGTTGGCCGATGAGCAGATGGAGCTGTTCGCGCTCGAGGTCGGCGCCGAGATCCTGTTGGTCGAACCCGGCCAAGAGGAAGAGATCGAGCTGCAGAAGCTGTTCGACGACTCCGACGACGACGACGATCAAGAGCCACGCCCGCCGGTCATCACCGTGATGGGTCATGTCGACCACGGCAAAACGACCCTGCTCGACAAGATACGCGGTGCCAATGTCGTCGACGGCGAAGCCGGAGGCATCACCCAGCACATCGGCGCGTACCAGGTGACCAACGACAACGGGTCGGTCACCTTCCTCGACACACCTGGCCACGCTGCGTTCACGCAGATGCGCGCCCGCGGCGCGCAAGCCACCGATGTGGTCGTGCTGATGGTCGCCGCCGACGACGGGATCATGCCGCAGACCATCGAGGCCATCAATCACGCCCGCGCAGCCGAAGTGCCGATCGTGGTCGCCGTGAACAAGATCGACAAGGACAATGCCGACCCGCAGCGGGTGCTCACCCAACTCGCCGAGCACGAGCTGGTGCCCGAAGCGTGGGGCGGCGACACCATCGTGGTGGAGATGTCGGCCCTCGAAGGCCTCGGCATCGACGACCTCATCGATCAGCTGCAGGTGGTTGCCGAACTCGAAGAGCTCACCGCCAACCCTCACGGGCGGGCGAAGGGGCTCGTGATCGAGGCCCAGCTCGACAAGGGTCGCGGCCCGGTCGCCACCATCCTCGTCGACAAGGGCGAGTTGCACGTCGGCGACCCGATCGTGGCTGGCGCCGCCTGGGGCAAGGTCCGGGCGATGATCAACGACAAGGGCGAGCAGGTGAAGTCCGCTGGCCCGTCCACGCCGGTGCAGGTGCTCGGCCTCTCGTCGGTTCCCGAGGCGGGCGATGAGTTCCGCGTGTCGCCCGACGAGAAGATTGCCCGTACCGTCGGCGAGGCGCGCAACGAGCGCCTCAAGGCGCGGCACCTGCGCGAAGACAGCAGG
Source organism: Actinomycetota bacterium (assembly GCA_039819205.1). Lineage (GTDB taxonomy): Bacteria > Actinomycetota > Acidimicrobiia > Acidimicrobiales > Ilumatobacteraceae > JABSQH01. Next base: position 1,644 of record JBCBSO010000472.1, on the reverse strand, counting down.
GTCAAAACCGGCACCAAGCTCGAAGACATCTTCAGTCAGATCCAGTCCGGCGAGAAGGCCTCGGTCAACCTCGTGCTCAAGGCCGACGTGCAAGGCTCGCTCGAAGCGGTGACCGAGTCGCTGCGTCGCCTGGAACGGCCCGAGGTCGAGATCAGCTTCGTGCATCGCGCCGTTGGCGGGATCACCGAGAACGACATCACCCTGGCCCAGGCGACCAACGCCACGATCATCGGCTTCAACGTGCGGCCCGATGGCAAGGCACGGCGGCTGGCCGAACAAGAGGGCGTCGAGATCCGGACCTACGAGATCATCTACCAGTTGCTCGAAGACATCGAGCAGGCCGTGGTCGGGATGCTCGAGCCCGAGTTCGAGGAGGTGGTCACCGGCGAAGCCGAGGTGCGCGAGATCTTCCGTGTGCCACGAATCGGTGCGATCGCCGGGTGTTACGTCCGCAGCGGCGTGATCACCCGCGGCTCGAAGGTGCGCTTCTTGCGCGACGGCACGATCATCTGGAAGGGCGACATCAGTTCGCTCAAGCGGTTCAAAGACGACGTGCGCGAAGTGCGCGAAGGCTTCGAGTGCGGCATCGGCTTGTCCGACTTCCAGGATCTGAAGCCCGGCGACCTCATCGAGACGTACGACGACGTCGAGATCGAGCGCACGTAATGAGCGACACGGCCGACCTCGAGTTCTTCTTCGACCCGGTCTGCCCGTGGGCGTGGGTCACCTCGCGGTGGGTGCATCACGTGCGCGACCAACGCGACTACCAAGTGGTGTGGCGTCCGATCTCGCTGTGGGTGATCAACGAGGAGAACACCGCCGAGTGGTACACCCCCGAGTATCGGGAAGGGCACTACTTCGGGCACCGGGGGCTGCGCATCGCCGACGCGTTGCGCACCGGTGAATCCGACGCCAGCGCAGTCGGGCATTGGTACACCACGCTCGGCACGGCGATTCACACCGACGGTCGACGCGGAGAAGCGCGCGAAGACGCCGACGGCTTCCTCACGCAGATCCTCGCCGATGCCGGCTTCGACGGTGGGTATCTCGCCGCCGCCGACGACGACAGCCGCGACGCGGCGATCCGTGCGTCGTCGGCTGAAGCGTTCTCGCGTACTGGCGACGGTGTCGGCACCCCAATTCTCACCTTTCATCCCGGCACCGAACGCGAGGCGAGCTTCTTCGGGCCAGTCATTTCCAAGGCGCCACGCGGCGACGAGGCGCTCCAGTTGTGGGATGCCGTCGAGACGCTGGCCACGATGTCGGGGATGGCCGAGCTGAAGCGCTCGAACCGTCACCAGCTCGACTTCACCTGATGGCTGGACGACAACGCCGCGGCGGCCGTAACAGCGGCGGGCCGAGTTATCCACGATCGGCGCGCGTCGGCGAGACGCTGCGCGAGATCATCGCCGAAGAGCTGGTGCGGATCGACGACGAGGACCTGTCGTTCGTGTCGATCACCTCGATCGACGTCGACCCCGAACTCAACCGGGCGATCGTGTACTTCGATTCGCTCGACGGTGAAGACGGCGACGAACGGATCCTCGAGGCGTTGGCAGGGCATCGCGTCCGGCTGCAATCGTCGATCGCCCGTCAGATCCGGGCGAAGAAGACGCCGATCCTCGACTTCCGGCCCGACGAGTC
>JBCBSO010000471.1:0-3607 GCA_039819205.1 Actinomycetota bacterium | reverse complement strand
CGCCGACCAGCTCCTGGTCGAGCGCGGCCTGGTCGATCGACTCGTCTAGACGCCCGGCGCCGCTCTGGCGTCGGACGATCGCGGCGATTATGGTCTGACCATCAGACCGTAACGGTGTGTTGTCGCAGCTGCGTCGACGCGCCGTCCACTGGCTGCGCGCACGTGGCCACGAACAGGAGCCCCGATGATCAGCGGCATGAACCACGCCGTGCTCTATGTACGAGACGCTCGACGGCAAGAGGCGTTCTACCGCGACGTGCTCGACTTCGAGACGATCATCTCCGACCCCGGGGGTCGGTTCATCTTCATGCGCGCTCCCGGCTCGGGAAACCACCACGACCTCGCGTTCTTCTCCGTTGGTGCCGACGCCCAGCCGAGCCCCGCCGGTCGAGGTGCCGTCGGGTTGTACCACCTGGCCTGGGAGGTGCCGACCTTGGCGGATCTCGACGCACATCGTCGCCGGCTGGAAGAAGCCGGCGCCTTGGTCGGCGCATCCAATCACGGCGTGAACAAGAGCCTGTATGCCCGCGATCCCGACGGCATCGAGTTCGAGGTGATGTGGCTGGTGCCGCGCGAAGAGTGGGGCGACGCCGAGAATCAAGCGATCGTCGAACCGCTCGACCTGCCCGGTGACGTAGCCCGGTTCGGACCCGAGCGCTGGTCGTCGACCCATCGGTCGGCAGCGGCGCCCGCTGAGGTCGCCGTCGACGAAGTCGCTGGCGGCACGTCGTGAGCGAGTTCGTGTCCGCGGGCCAACTCGCCGATCAGTACTGCCACTTCTACGACGCTGACAGTTTCGACGACACCCTGCGCACCGGGTTCCGTCGCCGAGTGATCACCGGCGACCAGCTGCAGCTCTGCTTCTGGCGAATCGACGGTGGCGCCGAGGGGTCGTACCTGCACCGTCACGACGTCCACGAGCAACTCGGGATCATCGTGCGCGGCGCACTCGATTTCCGCATCGGCGACCCGGAGGATCAGCGGCGGGTGGTGCTGCGCGAAGGCGACGTGTATCTCGCGCCGACCAACGTGTGGCACGGAGATTCGAAGTTCATCGGCGACGACGAACTCAACGAGTGCTGGATCCTCGACGTGTTCGCCCCGCCGCGCGACGACCTGCTCGACGGTGACGCCGCCGCGACCAACTCCGAACGGGTTGTCGAGCGCAACGGAACGGACGGGGAATGACCGCCGCCGACTGGCGACTCGCCGTCGACATCGGCGGCACGTTCACCGACATCGTGCTGGTCGATGCCGCGTCGGGACGAATCCACGTCGACAAGACGCTGACCACTCCGTCGGCACCGCTCGATGCGGTGCGCAGTGGGGTGCTTGGCCTGCTCGGCTCCGTCGGCGTGCGCCCGTCGGAGATCACCGCACCGATCGTGCATGCCACCACGCTGATCACGAACGCGCTGATCGAAGGAAAGACCGGCCGCGCCGGCCTGGTGACCACCGCGGGATTTGGCGACACCCTCCTCATTCGCGACGAGCATCGCTACGACATGTACGACCTGCAGATCGAGTTCCCACCGCCGCCGATCCCGCGCGATCGCACGGTGGAACTCGACGAGCGCACCTCGGCGACGGGTGAGGTGGTCGTCGCCCCGACCGACCATGATCTGGCTGACGTGGCGGCGCAACTGCGCGCTGCGTCGGTCGAGTCGGTCGGGGTGTGTCTCCTCAACTCGTACGTCGATGCCACGAACGAGCGACGTGTGGCCAGCTATCTCGAGCGCGAACTCGGCGTGCCGGTGTGCATCTCCGCCGACGTATCACCGCAGATTCGCGAGTACCCGCGGATGGTGACCACGGCGTGTAACGCGTCGACGATGCCGGTGATCGGTCCGTATCTCGACGAGTTGCAGAAGTGGCTGTCGGGTGAGGGCTTCGGTGGCTCGGTGTTGATGATGCTGTCGAACGGCGGCGTCGTCTCGGCCGACGACGCGGCGCGGGTCCCAATCCGACTTGTCGAGAGCGGCCCCGCGGCTGGGGCCCTGGCCGGTACGTGGTTCGCCGAACGTCTCGGCGAAGACCGTCTGTTGTGCTTCGACATGGGAGGTACCACCGCCAAGGCCTGCCTCATTGCGGACCAACGGCCGGAGCTGACCAACGTGTTCGAGGTCGCGCGGGTGTATCGGTTCAAGAAGGGCTCGGGGTACCCGGTCTCGGTCCCCTCGGTCGATCTCGTCGAGATCGGTGCCGGTGGCGGGTCGCTGGCCCACGTCGACACGTTCGGGTTGCTGAAGGTCGGCCCAGAGTCCGCCGGCGCTGAACCTGGACCGGCTTCGTACGGACGCGGCGGCACGCAACCAGCGGTCACCGATGCCGACGTGTTGCTCGGGATGCTCGAACCGTCGTCCTTCCTCGGCGGCGACATGCCGCTCGATGCTGCCGCCGCGCGCCGTGCCGCCGAGCGGGTCGGTGACGAGCTGGGTCTCGATGCCATCGATGTGGCTGCCGGCATCCACGAGATCGTCAACCAGAACATGGCTGCCGCAGCGCGAATGCACGCCGTCGAACAGGGCGTCGATCTGCGCGGCGTGACGCTGTTGGCCTTCGGCGGTGCCGGGCCGGTACACGCCGGTGGCGTTGCGGAGCTCCTCGACTCCGATCGTGTGATCTACCCCGTGAACGCCAGTGTGCTGTCGGCGTTCGGCACCCTGGTGTCGCCGGTGCGTATCGACCTGGCCCGGTCGATGCCGCGGCGGCTCGACGCCGTCGATCCCGACGAACGCGACCGACTGCTCGACCACTTGCGCGCCGACGGCCGGCGTGTGCTGGCCGCGGCGGGCGCCAGCGCCGACGCGGTGGAGTTCCGCTACGGCATCGACGCCCGCTACGCCGGCCAGGGCAACGAGGTGACGATCTGGGTCGGTACCGGCGACGCGTGGACGGTCGATGACGCCGCGGTGTTGGCCGCGTTTGAGTCCGAGTACGAGCGCATCTTCGGCCTGACGATTCCCGACGTGCCGATCGAGATCGTCACGTGGCGGTTGTCGGTGCAGGCGTCGGCCGATGCCGTCGAGCCAGCGGAAGATATCGCCAGCGACGGTTCGTCGACCGTGGCGACTCGACCCGTTGTATTCAGCCGCGATGGCGGTCCGATCGACACGCCGGTGTACCAGCGCAGGGCGCTGGTTGCGGGCCAGCAACTCGCCGGTCCGGCCATCATCGAAGAACGTGAAACCACCACTGTGATTCGCCCCGACTGGGATGTCGAGGTCGCTGCCGACGGCAGCATCCTCGCCACCCGTCGCCGCAGTGGTCCGAGCAACTGACTGGAGTGTGCGTGTCGCGCGACTTTGATCCCATCGAGCTGGAGATCTGCTGGCAGAGCCTGATCGCCACGGTGAACGAGCAGGCCAAGGCACTCCAGCGCTCTGCATTCAGCCCGATCGTGCGCGAGGCCGGCGACCTGGCGAACGCGGTGTTCGACCGCCGCGGCCGGATGGTCGCCCAGGCCGTGACCGGCACGCCTGGCCACATCAACAGCTTGGCGATGGCCGTCACCAACATCCTCGACGAATACCCGATCGACACGCTCGAGCCCGGCGACGTGTTGATCACGAACGATCCGTACAAGACCGCTGGCCAGCTGCTCGAC
>JBCBSO010000470.1:0-3620 GCA_039819205.1 Actinomycetota bacterium | reverse complement strand
GCTGGTGGTTGCGGCCGAGCCGCGCCGAACAGCGGCGCAGGGGTACCGCGCTGTGGATCGCCTCGATCACCAGCCGGGCTGCGGTGCGCGACGTCAACGGACCGAGATGGAGCCCGGTGGCCGACGGGTCCTTGACGATCGACAACCGAGGCCACGGTGTCTCGGTGTCGAGACGGACATAGCAGTACTTGTCGACACGGGTGCCGGCCCGGTTGTAGCGGGGGAGGAGGCGGGCGATCAGCCGCTGCTCGATCACCTCGGCACTCAGCGCATCGGGGAGTTCGAGGTGGCGCACCGATTGCGCCTCGCGCAACATCGGACCGACCTTGCGGCGATCGTCGCTGCCGAAGTAGCTACGAACTCGCTGCCGCAGATTGCTCGCCTTGCCGACGTACAGCACCTGATCACCCGAGCCGCGGAACATGTACACCCCCGGGGTACGGGGCAGATCGGCGGTCAGGGCGAGCTTGGCCGCTTGCGGATGCCCAGCCAGCTTGGCGAGTGCCAACAGGTCGTCGAGGCCGAGTACACCCCACCCCGCAGCTCGTTCGATGAGCACGTGCAGCAGATCGGTCGTGGCCAGGGCATCGTCGAGTGCCCGGTGGCTCGGCTGGTGGTCGAGTCGGAGTCGCGACGCCAACGTGCCCAGCCGGCAGTTGGGCACCTCGTCGCGCACGAGTCGGCGGGCGAGCGCGACGGTATCGAGCGAGGTATTGGACAGGGTGGGTCGATCGGCACGGCGGAGTGCGGCGCGCAGGAAGCCGACGTCGAAGCTGACGTTGTGACCCACAACGATCGCGTCGCCCACGAACTCGAGCAACGACGGGAGCACCGACTCGATCCGCGGGGCGGTGGCGACGAGCGCGTCGGAGAGCCCGGTGAGCATGGTGATCTGCGGGGGAATCGCCCGACCGGGGTTGACGAGCGTCTGATATGTGCCCAAACACTCCCCACCGCGCACCTTGACCGCCCCGACCTCGGTGATCATGTCGTCGTTGCGGTTTCCGCCGGTGGTTTCGAGATCGATCACGCAAAACGTCACGTCGCACAACGCGGTCCCGAGGTCGTCGAAGCTGCGCTGACCCGTGATCGAAGAGACCTGTGTGCTCGCCCCAACCGGCATGCGTTGATGCCATCACGAACATGTGTTTGTTGTCAAGCTGGGAATCGAACGGATCGAGCGAACAGGAAGCGTCCGACAGGCGAACCCTGCCGCAGCGGTATCGTTCGCCCGTGTCGACCGTCGAGCACCGATCGCTGCGACCGGCGATCGAGTTCGCCGTGGCGATCGTGCGCGAGGCCGGCAAGCAGCGCACGCCGATTGATCATCCGGCTGAGCTCGATCCATTCCTCAAGGAGCGGCGGATTCCGAACTCGGCACTCGGACGACTACGTCGGGCCATTGAGACCGACGCAACCTTCCGGTCGCGTCTCTCAGCCGGCGCCATTCCGGAGCTGGTCGACGAGATCGGCCGGTTATGGCTGGCGGCCGAACCCGGGTGGGCAGAGCGGGCGATGGCGCTCGAGCAGCAAGCGGTCGACGAAGCCGCCGACGAAACGCTTCGCGCCCAACTGCAACGAGCCCAACGACAACGCGACGCTGCTGAACGGGCAGCGGTCCGCCTTCGTGCAGACGCTGTCGCGGCCCGCGCCGAACGCGACGAGGCCGTCGCCGCCCGTGACGCCGCGCTCGCCGCCGCCGACGACGCACTGCGCCGCATCGCCGCCGCCGACGACGACCTCCGCCTCGCCCGTCGTGCCGAGCGCCACGCCCGCGATCGCGAGCGTGCGGCACAAGATCGACTTGCAGCGCACGAACAACGCGCGGCAACCACCGGTACAGACGGCTCAGCGGTCTCGTCCACTCCGACGGTGCTCGGCGTCGACGCGGCATCGATCGCCGACGTCGCCGATCGGGTTGCAGCCGAAGTGGCCGCGCTGCGCCATCTAGCGCACAACGCAAGTCACAGGTCCGAACCCGGGCCAAGTGCAGGGAACGCCGCAACGCCGGGCCGAACGCCGCTCCCGATCCCCGGTGGCGTGATCTCGACGTCGGCGGAGGCCGCGGAGTTTTTGCTGCGGTCGGGTGCGCTGGTGGTCGTCGACGGTTACAACGTGGCCAAACGGGGGTGGCCCGGCGTCGCCCTCGACGAGCAGCGCGGCGCGCTGTTGGCGCGCGTCGAGAACCTGGTGTCGGCGCGGGGTGTTGACCTCGTGGTGGTTTTCGACGGTGCCGACGTTGTCGGCGCCCACGCGCCGGCCCGTCGGCAGGTGCGGGTGGTGTTCTCGCCGGCGGGGGTCACCGCCGACGACATCATTCGCGACATCGTCGACGCCACCGACGACGCGCGCCACGTCGTCGTTGTCACCGACGATCGCGAGATCATCGACGACGTTCGCCGTGCGGGCGCCAACACGATCGCCGCGAACGCCTTCCTCGCCGTGCGGTAGACCGGTGCGGCGGGCGGGCTCTCGGGACGTTTGGCGGCCGCGGCGCAGCGCCTCGAATCGGCGATGTGACACCCCCTCGTCACACTGGTGGCATGACCGACATCCAGGGCTTCTCCATCGACTGCGAACAGTGCCCGGCCGCCGCCACCAGCGCCTGTAGCGACTGCGTGGTCGGCCACGTGGTGGCCAACGACGACGGTCCGATCGAGTTGCGGGTCGCCCCTCCACTCACCCCCGAGCAGCGGGCGATCGAGCTCTTCCGCAGCGCTGGGATGCTCGACGACGACGGGCATCTCGTCGATCCGCGCGAGTTCGAAGCGGCAACACGTCGACATCCTGCAGCGCACGTCCCCGTACGCTGAGGAGGTGCCGACCGCACTGCCCACCATCCCGGAGATCCGCGCCGACTTGGCCGAGTCCGAGATCCACCACGTCGGCGTGGCCAGTGCCGAGGTGCTCGCCGACACGCGCGCCGAGCTGTTGTCGCGACGAGCGGCCGGCCTGCACGCCGACATGCAGTTCACCTACCGCAACCCCGAACGCTCTACCGACCCGAGCCGGGCGGTGGCCAACGCGCGGTCGGTCATCGTTGCCGCGCGCTCATACATGACCGATCCGGCGCAGTTCACGCCGCCGAGTCCATCCGTTGCCGCCGACGGGCCCCACGCGCGTGTCGGCCGATACGCATGGGTCGATCACTATGCGCCGCTGCGGCACGCCCTCCGCGATGTCGCCCGCACAATCCGCAGTGCAGGGCACCGGGCGGTGGCGTTCGCCGACGACAATGCCATCGTCGACCGAGCTGTTGCCTACCGTGCCGGCCTCGGTTGGTACGGCAAGAACGCCAATCTCTTGCTGCCTGGCGCCGGCAGTTTCTTCGTGCTCGGCTGCATCATCACCACCGCCGACTACCCGGTTGCCGTCCGGCCGGCGGCAGACGGATGTGGCGACTGCGTCCGCTGTATCGACGCATGCCCCACCGCGGCGATCGTCGCCCCCGGGGTGATCGATGCCAACCGCTGCCTGGCGTGGGTGCTGCAGCGGCCCGGCACCATTCCCAACGAGTACCGAACGGCGATTGGCGACCGCATCAATGGCAGCGTCGCTCATTTGCGATGCCATTGTCCGTTGCCAGATTAACCTGTACAAGGCTATATGCTGGCTACTCA
>JBCBSO010000469.1:0-3621 GCA_039819205.1 Actinomycetota bacterium | reverse complement strand
CGCTGGCCACGACCTCGATCGAACCGGTGCCGTCGGCTTCGACGTTGACCGTGACGTCGACATCGACACGGCACGCTGCGAGCGTGAGCGCGACGAACACGACTGCAGCGACTCGGCGGAGCACTGGCCAAGTATGACGCTGCGCGGATGCGCAGCCGCGGCACCACCCCGACTTCAGACGGATGACGTGACGAGGAAGCGTTGTGCGGACGAGTTCGGGGAGCGGGTCCCCGAACTCGTCAACTCAGGTGACGTCAGGTGGCGGCAGCTCGCCGTCGGGCGGCGGTGCCGGGTGCTCGGTGGCCGTGGTGGCCAGCTCGACCGATGCTGGAGGCACGAAGCCCTCGACCGCGGAGAAGCAGAAGCGCCGCTTGCCCTCGTTGTCGGGATCGTCCTCGGTGTCGACCACGATGATCTCGCCGGCGGAGAACTCCTTGTACAGGATCTTCTCCGACAACGGATCCTCCACGTAGCGCTGGATGGCGCGGCGCATCGGCCGGGCACCCAGCTGTGGGTCGTAACCGAGTTCGGCGAGCAGTTCCTTGGCCGACTGCTTGATCTCGATGCCGAGACCCTGACCCTCGAGCTGCTCGACCAGACGCTTGGTCATCAAGTCGACCGTCTGCAGCACCTCGCTGCGCGACAGCTCGTGGAACACGATCGTCTCGTCGATGCGGTTGAGGAACTCCGGACGGAAGTGATCCTTCAGCGCGTCGTTGACCTTCTCCTTCATGCGCTCGTAGCTCATGGCGGAGTCGTCGCTGGTGAAGCCGACGTTGGCCTTGCGCAGATCCTGCGTGCCGAGGTTCGACGTCATGATCAGCACGGTGTTGCGGAAGTCGACCGAACGACCCTGGCTGTCGGTGAGACGACCCTCTTCGAGGATCTGCAACAGCGTGTTGAACACGTCGGGGTGCGCCTTTTCGATCTCGTCGAACAGCACCACCGAGAACGGACGGCGACGCACGGCCTCGGTCAGCTGGCCGCCCTCTTCGTAGCCCACGTACCCAGGAGGCGAACCGACCAGACGGCTGACCGTGTGCTTCTCCATGTACTCGGACATGTCGAGGGTGATCATCGCCTTCTCGTCACCGAACAAGAACTCGGTGAGCGTGCGAGCGAGCTCGGTCTTACCGACACCGGTGGGGCCGAGGAAGATGAACGAGCCCGACGGACGCTTCGGATCCTTCAGGCCGGCACGGGTGCGACGGATCGACTGGCTGACCGCCGAGATGGCGTTCTCCTGGCCGATGATCCGCTTGTGCAGGTTCTCCTCCATGTTGAGGAGCCGCTCGGTCTCTTCCTCGGTGAGCTTGTACACCGGGATCCCGGTCCACAACGACAACACTTCGGCGACCGCCTCTTCGTCGACCTCGTCAAACAGGTCGACGCCCTCGGCCTTGACCTCGGACTCCTTCTCGGCTTTCTCTTCGAGCAGCGACTTCTCTTGATCGCGCAAGCGCCCGGCCTCTTCGAACTGCTGCTCTTCGACCGCGCGCTTCTTGGCCTCTTGCACTTCGTTGAGCTTGGTTTCGAGCTCGCGGAGGTCAGGCGGCGTGGACATGCGCTTGATGCGCAACCGCGAGCCGGCCTCGTCGATCAGGTCGATCGCCTTGTCGGGCAGGTGGCGGTCGGAGATGTAGCGATCGGCGAGGTTGGCGGCAGCCACGAGCGCTTGGTCGGTGATGGTCACCCGGTGGTGCGCTTCGTATTGATCGCGGATGCCCTTGAGGATCTCGATCGTGTGCGCCAGCGTGGGCTCGTCGACCTTCACCGGCTGGAAGCGGCGCTCGAGCGCGGCGTCCTTCTCGACGTGCTTGCGGTACTCGTCGATGGTGGTGGCGCCGACGGTCTGCAGCTCGCCACGGGCGAGCATCGGCTTCAAGATCGACGCTGCGTCGATCGCACCCTCGGCGGCACCAGCGCCAACGAGGGTGTGGATCTCGTCGATGAACAGCAAGATGTCGCCGCGGCTCTTGATCTCCTTGAGCACCTTCTTCAGGCGCTCCTCGAAGTCGCCGCGGTAGCGCGAGCCGGCGACGAGGGCGCCGAGGTCGAGCGTGTACAGCTGCTTGTTCGCCAGCGTGTCGGGAACGTCGTTGTTGACGATCTTTTGGGCCAGGCCTTCGACGATCGCCGTCTTGCCGACGCCGGGCTCACCGATCAGCACCGGGTTGTTCTTGGTGCGCCGCGAGAGGATCTGCATGACCCGCTCGAGCTCGTTGGTCCGCCCGATCACCGGGTCGAGCTGACCCTCGTGGGCGGCCTGGGTGAGGTTGCGACCGAACTGATCGAGGATCTGGCTGTTGCCGCCCTTTTCGTCGGACTCTTTGCTGCCCGGGCCGACGCCGGCGCCGGCAGGGGTCTGTTCGCCGCGGCCACCCGAGCTGCCCGACGGTCCCTGGTAGCCAGACAGCAACTGGATCACCTGTTGACGCACGCGCGAGAGATCGGCGCCGAGCTTCACCAGCACCTGCGCGGCAACACCTTCGCCCTCGCGGATCAGGCCAAGCAGGATGTGCTCGGTGCCGATGTAGTTGTGGCCGAGCTGCAGCGCTTCGCGCAGCGACAACTCGAGAACCTTCTTGGCTCGGGGGGTGAACGGGATGTGCCCCGACGGCGACGAGCCACCTTGGCCGATGATTTCTTCGACCTGGCTGCGTACCGCCTCGAGCGAGATCCCGAGACTTTCGAGTGCTTTGGCGGCAACGCCTTCGCCCTCGTGGATGAGGCCGAGCAGGATGTGCTCGGTCCCGATGTAGCTGTGGTTCAACAGCCGCGCTTCTTCCTGCGCAAGCACGACGACTCGTCGGGCCCGGTCGGTAAAGCGTTCGAACATGTGCCGCCCCTTTCGGGTAATCGGTATGCCAGAGCGTGGAGATGCGGTGGCGGGTGAGCGATGACGAGATCGTTAGGTGGATAACTCCGTGGTATCGATCCTACCGGCGTCACCGCGCCAGCAGGTTCGACGCTCGTTCGTGTGACCGTGCAAGGCCGCGCCTAGCCTGTCGCCCGTGGCAGACCTCGACAACGGCCTGCGCGAAGCGCATCCGTCGCCGCTTCTGGCGCTGTCCGGCATGGACGCCGATCGCGACCGGATCGAGGCGGCGATGCACGATGCCGTCGTCACCCCTGACGCCTACCTCAACGAGATCGCCTCGCACCTGATCGTGGCCGGCGGCAAGCGGCTGCGTCCCGTGCTGGCCGTGGCCGCCGCCCGACTCGAGGGCGGTGGAGCGTCCGACGACGCGGTACGCGGGGGCGTGTCGTGCGAGCTCGTCCATCTCGGCTCGCTGTATCACGACGATGTGATGGACGAAGCCGACACCCGGCGCGGCGTCGAGACCGTCAACGCCAAGTGGGGCAACCTGCAAGCGATCCTCGCTGGCGACTTTCTCCTGTCGCGGGCGTCGGAGATCGCCGCGTCACTCGGCACCGAGGTGGCCGGCTTGTTGGCGCGCACGATCGGTTGGTTGTGCGAAGGCCAGATCGAAGAGCTCCGCCACACCTACGACACGGCGCGCACCGAACAGAGCTATCTCGCCTCGATCCACGGCAAGACCGCGTCGTTGTATGGCACCGCGGCGCGCATCGGCGGGATCGTCGCTGGCCTCGAGCGAC
>JBCBSO010000468.1:0-3624 GCA_039819205.1 Actinomycetota bacterium | reverse complement strand
CCGATTTGTGTCACAAATCGGCACCGGATAACACGGACCGGACGATCGTGCTCGCCCTCTCAAGGTGGCGGCACGGGTTCGAATCCCGTACGGGCTGCCAAACACGCACCATCTAGATGGACATCGATCGACTTCCGTCGATTCGTGGGGGGTATCTAGCGTGCGCTACGCCGGAAGCCGCTGCGGAAGGCATTGTGGCTAGCGGAGCTGTCGAGGGGGAGACGGCGCGTTCATCGTCGGGCTACTGACGTCCAAGTAGGGGCCGACGGGCGCTCCCACTGCGCAGCGAACGACGATAGGTCGCGTCGATCGTGACTCCACACCAAGCCGTTCGATGGTGCCGTGCCACATACGGCCGTCGAACGGCAACGCATGCAGAAACAACAGCCTCATCGAGCGAGCGTACCGGCGTGGCCATCGCCCAGTTCTGTGCGCAGCTGGCCGACACTGGGCCGAGCGGCGAGGACGCGCACGCCGCGATGCGAGCCATCGTCGACGCAGTGGTGTAAGACGAACGATGCGCAATCCGCCACGATGGTGGTTGCGCTGACGGCGCACCGGGGGCACACCAATGAGCACGTTCGGTCAGATCAACCTTCTCGTTCGGGATATGGCAGCGACAACGGAGTTCTACCGATTGCTCGAGCTCGACTTCGCCGACGCGTTCGAGTGGCCGGCGGGTTCGGGCGCGCAACACATCGACGACATGGTTGGTGATGGCGCATACATGGCGTTCGACAATGCCCCGATGGCCCGCATCTGGGCTGGCGGATTCGATGCGGATCGGCCGGCAGGCAACGTCGTGGTTGGCCTCATGGTCGAGACCCGCGACGACGTCGACCGGCTGGTCGATCAGGTACGCAACGCGGGCCACGACGTCGCCTGCGAGCCGTACGATGCGTTCTTCGGATCGCGTTATGCGATCGTGATCGACCCCGATGGCAACCAGGTCGGGCTGAAGAGTCCGATCGATGACGACCGGCGGTACATCCCCGACATTGGGCATCGGTGAGCGCGGCCGTCCGCTGTCACCACGCGATCGGTTGCCGGTCGCGAAAGAAGCCACCGGTGGGGCCATCGCCGGGAAGTGTCGCGGCCCAGACGATCCCGGCTGCACCATCGGCGACCGGACGGCCACCACCACCGCCCATATCGGTGGCCACCCACCCCGGACACACCGCATTCACGCGAGCTGATGGCAGCTCGGCGGCCCACATCCTGGTGAGCGCATTGAGGCTGACCTTGGAGATGCGATAGGCGGGAAGATTGCCCCCCATGTCGGCGAGCGCGCCGGCGCCCGACGACACGTTGACGATGCGCCCGTGGGCGCTATCGCGGATGAGCGGGGCCAGCGCCGACGTCAATTGCCAGGTGCCGAACAGGTTGGTGTCGAGTGCGGCCCGCACGCTGGCGAGGTCGGCATCGATTGCGGACTGCCACGTGTCGTACATGATGGCCGCGTTGTTCACCAGCACGTCCAGTTCGCCGACGTCGGCGACGGCAGCAGCTGCCGCCTCCACCGAATCGGGATCCGCGAGGTCGAGCTGCACGACGGTGGCGCGCCCGCCGGTGCGTTCGATCGCGGCGACGACCGGCTCCGCGTTCTCCACCGAACGCGAGGCCACGAACACGTGGTGACCAAGCGCACCCAGCTGCATCGCAACCTCATGGCCGATGCCACGGTTCCCTCCGGTGACGAGGGACGTGGTCACTGCGAGCGGGCGATCGGTGTCGGCGTTTGTCTCAGCATCGCCGACAGCGTACGGTTGGCGCTGCGCGAAGGGGGAAGCCGGTGCAAGGCCGGCGCTGACCCGCAACCGTATGTCGGCGACCAAGGATCGTCGACGAGCCGGAATGCCCGACGTGCGTCCATATCCGAAATGCCGTCGAGGTCTACGGCCGCCGGATGGAGCGGGCCTACCGGCTCGTCGCCGTCTCGTGTCCGTCGACCCCACTTTGTTGCGAGGTTTCAACGAGCATGAGCATCCGTTCACCCCGAGCGATGGCCCGAGCGGCCATCGCCGTCACTACTACCGCCGCCCTCGGGCTGACGATGTCCACAGTGGCCAACGGCCAATCGACATCGCCCGATGACAACGTTGCGTTTGCCGAGCTGCGCGGTCCCGACACGGTGGCACCGAGTCTCGACTGGATCGAGCGCGAGCTGGCCGCCAACGGCGGGTCGCTTCCCAGTCAATTCGATCCGTCGGGACAGACCCCCGACTGGGGGCTCACCGCCGACGCCGTCCTTGCGCTCAACAGCGGCGGCCGCGGTGCGGAAGAGTCGGCGACCACAGCCACCGGGCTGATGGCGGCGAGCATCAACGACTACATCACCGGCCAGACGTTCGGCGATCCGAATGGCGTCTTCGCCGGCCCAGTCGGCAAGTCGTTCGTGACCGCAATCGTGCAGCAGCAAGACCCGAACGACTTCGGTGGCGTCGACCTCGAAGCGCTGTCACGGGCAGCGATCGAACAAACGGGGCTGCAGGCCGGGCGGTTCTCGGACCGGAACTCCATCTTCGGCAACAACTCGAACGGCTTCGGGCAGGCGTACAACATTCTCGGCCTGTCGACCACGCCCGACGGGGTGCCGGAGAATGCAGCGGCGTTTCTGCTCGATCAGCAGTGCCCCAATGGCGGGTTCCGCCTGAACTACGACACGATGCCCGTCACTCGAGGCTGCGACGACAACGCCGAGGTAGACGTCGACGGCTCCGGGCTCGCCCTGCAAGCACTGCTCGTGCTCGGTGATGGGCCCGAGGTGATCGAGGCGATCGAGAAGGTCAGCGCATGGCTCGCATCGATACAGCGGGGCAACGGATCGTTTCCCAATAGCGCCAGCACCGAGAACAGCAACACCACCGGAGTCGTCGCCCAAGCGCTCGCCGCCGTCGGTGACCCCAGCGCGGCCGACAACGCCGCCATGTGGATCAGCACGATCACGGTGACCGAGGCCGAGACAGCCGACGGCACACCGTCGCCGGTCGACATTGGAGCGATTGCCTTCACCAAGGGTGCGTTCGACACTGCGCTCGTTTCGGGTCTCCCGACCGACGTTGCGGGCCGCGATCAGTGGCGGCGAGCAACCACGCAGGCCGTGCTGGCCTCGCTGCCCGTGTTCTTGCCCGAGGCCTTTGTCGGCGGCGCGTTCGGGCGCTTCCTCGATACGCGTCCGGATGGGTCGACGGTTGATGGTGAGGATGTTGGTGGTGGTCCGGTTGCTGCTGGTGCGGTGGTCGAGTTCCAGGTTGCTGGTCGTGGGGGTGTGCCCGATGACGCGGAGGCGATTGCTGGGAACGTGACGATTACTGATGTTGGTCAGCGTGGGTTTGCCACGGTGTGGGATTGTTCGGAGCCGCGGCCTGGGTCGTCGAGTGTGAACTATGCGGGGCCTGGTGCGGCGTATCCGAATGCGGTGATCACGGAGTTGTCTGATGAGGGCACGGTGTGTGTGTTTGTGCAGCGTCAGGCGCAGGTGATCTTCGACGTCACCGGGTTCTTCCCGTTCGGTTCCGGGTACGAGCCGGCTGCTGGCCGGTTTGGTGATACGCGTCCGGATGGGTCGACGGTTGATGGTGAGGATGTTGGTGGTGGTCCGGTTGCTGCTGGTGCGGTGGTCGA
>JBCBSO010000467.1:0-3634 GCA_039819205.1 Actinomycetota bacterium | reverse complement strand
AGCATCTGCCAGTGCTGCAGGTGCCCACCGTCGCGCCCACGGGCCTCGACGGTGGGCACCTGCAGCACTGGCAGATGCTCGCGGCCACCCGCGTCACCTCCGACGACGAGCCGACCGGCAAGCGCCGCCGTCGCCGTCGCGTCGTGCCCTTCTGCCCAGGTGCGGATGAAGCGCGGCTCACCGTCGGGTGTGAGAATCAGCAGCGCGCCAGCGAGTCCGCCCGCGACGGGACCGGCGAGACGCGCCCCGAGACGAACCACCCCGACGAGGGCGAGCAGGCCGGCGGTTCGGGCGACCCACATCCACACATCCGGCGCCGTGTCACCCAACGGAGCGACGATTGTGGTCACGATCACCGGCAGCGGCTTCCACGAGGGTCCGGTCACCGTGTCGAGCTCGAATCGGCCGACTTCTCGGCCCCAGATCACCCATGCGGTCGGGTCGTAGGACAACGCGCCCGGGAGCAATAGCGACAGCGCGGCGAGGAGCGCACAGCCGCCGATCACGATCAACGCGGCGCGGCGCGACCCTTGGCGAGCGGCGCCGCGGTCGCCGTCGGCGGCCGCAGTCGTCGTGTCGGCGGGGTCGTCGAGTCGGGACATCCCGCCGGACCGGCTCACGCCGTTGCGTCTGTCGCGGCGCGCGGCACGATCGGAGCGTCACGGCCCGTGCGTGCTGATGGACCGCTGCCCGACTCGTGGTAGTCGGCGTCGACGTTCACCGCCCACACGTCGTGTTCGGCGCCGTTCACGATGTTCTCGACGGTCAGCATGGCGGTGTACATCGAGTGGTCTTGGTTGTTGTAGCGGTGCATGCCGTTGCGCCCGATTGGGTGGACGTTGGGTGTGGCCTCAGCGAGCCACTTGCGCACGGTGGTGACGTGTTGCTCGTAGTGCTCGTCATACACCGGGTAGGCCTTGGGCATACGCACGACGTGGCCGGCGTCGATGTGGCCCTCCGGCACCAGGCCGAGGCGCGCCAACTCGCCTGATGCGCGCCTGATCAACTCGTCGTTCGGAGCGCTCCACAACGGGTCGCTGGCGTCGGTCGTGTACTCCACGCCGAGCACCGCACAGCCATCGCGGACCATGTCGGGCGACCAGGCGCCGAAGTTCTGAATTCGCATGGCGTCGACGTCCGGCTCGTGCACGTAGACCCAGTTGTCGGTCCAGTCGACGAGATCGGCCGTCACGACGAGGGCGACGAGCAGGTAGTCGCGAAAGGTGAGGCGCTCGGCGGCGTCGAGCACCTGCACGGGCGCCGGAGGGTCCATCACGGTCACGAGCTGAGCCAGCGGCATCGACGAGATGACGTGATCGGCCGGGTACGTGGTGACGGCGCCAGTCTCGTCGGTCGTGTCGACCGATCGCGCCAGCCCTGCGGTGCGGCGGATGCGTGTAACGGGCGACTCGAGATGCACCTTGCAGCCGGCCGCCTCCACGACCTCCGTGCACCGCTCCCACATCATCCCGGGGCCAAGCCGCGGATACAGGAATTCTTCGATGAGGCTGGTGACCTGCCGATCCCGGTCGCGGCGGCCGGCAACGCGAGCTCGTATGGGTTCCCACACGGCGGCCCACAGCGACATGCCCTTGATTCGCTGCGCCCCCCAGTCGGCCGACAGCGCCGAGGGGTCGACGCCCCACACCTTGGTGGTGTACGCCCGAAAGAAGTGGTCGTACAACCGACGTCCATAGTTGGCGACGACGTAGTCCTCGAGGGTGTTCGGCGGTTGTCGTCGGATGGTCAGCCGGGCCACGCGTGCACCGAGGTACGACACGACGCAGCGCAACGCCTCGATCGGGCCGAGGTTGGCGAGCGCGTTGAGTGGCTTGAGCGGATACTCGTAGAACTTGCCGCGGTAGAAGATGCGGCTTGACCGTTCCCGGATGAGCAAGTCGTCGGGGAGCAGCTCGTGCCATCGATCCTCGACAGCGCGCACTTTGGTGAAGAATCGATGTCCACCGATGTCGAACCGGTTGCCATCAGCGACCACGGTACGGCTGATGCCGCCGACCACGTCGTCGGCCTCGAGCACGTCACACGTGAGCCCTGACTTGGTGAGCTCGTGGGCTGCGGTCAGGCCGGCTGGCCCGGCCCCGATCACGACGATGCTGTCGACGGGCTCGGCGTCGCCGCGCTCGTGTTCGACCGAAGGGTCAGACGCAGGCATGTCAGATCCGTTCCGCCGCAGAGGTCCAGCCTTCTCCGCGCAGTAGTCGCACGAGCAGGATCACGGGAACCAGGCCGACCGCCACGATCAACAGTGCGGGGAGTGCCGCCGCGTCGTAGCGCGAGTCTTTCGTGGCCTCCCATACCCCAATAGCCAAGGTGTCGCCACCGAGGGGACGCAGCAGTGCAGTGGCCGGCAACTCCTTCATCACATCGACGAGTACCAGCAAGGCGCCAGTGACGATTCCGGGCCACAGCAACGGAAGATGCACCTCGGCGAGGACGCGCGTACGGTCGGCTCCCAAGGACTGCGCGGCATCGTCGAGGTTCGGTTCGATTCGACCCATCCGCGACTCGACTGAGAAGTACGCCAGCGTATGAAAGCGGATGACGTAGGCGATTACGAGGCCGAGGATCGAGCCGGTGAACACCAACCCGATCGACGTGCCGAAGAGTCCGTCGGCGACGTCGATCAGACGACGATCGATCCAAATCAAGGGCGCAAAGACGGCGACAGCGACAACCGTACCGGGGACCGCGTATCCCATCGTGGCGACACGCGCTGCCCCGCTCCCCACACGCGAGGGTCGGGTGCGTTGGCCGTAAACCACTACGGTCGCGGTGATCACGGTCAGCGCTGCTGCCGCGAGTGCAAGGAGGAGGCTGTTGCGGGCCTGGGTGACGAGCCCGCTCGCAACGCCGCCATCGACCACCGATTCGATCGACCACGCCACCAGTTGTACGACCGGTAGAGCGAACACGACGAGCAGCAAGACAGCCCCGGGAACCATCGCGGCGATGCCACGCCAGCCCTGCAGCCGACGAGGAACGATCGCATCGCCACGGCCGAGTAATTGGTGATAGCGAGCCCGACCACGCAGCAGCCGTTCGATCGCCACCAACGCCAAGGCCAGGCCAACGAGCACCGTGGCGAGCTGTAGTGCAGCAGCCTCGTTGAACGCACCAAACCACAGCCGGTAGATCTCTGCAGTCATCGCTTGCACGCCAAGCAGATTGACCGCACCGAAGTCGGCGAGCGACTCCATCACGGCCAGCACGACACCGGCGGCCAACGAGGGCCGAGCCAGCGGAACGGCAACACGCCAGAGCGCTTGGCCGTACGAGCACCCGAGGCTGCGCGCGGCTTCGATGGACTGCCGTGACTGGCCCATGAACGCACTGCGTCCGAGGATGTACACGTACGGGTACAGCACCATCGACAGGATCACCACCGCACCCAGTGGTGTGCGTACTCCGGGAATCTGTAGACCGTCGCCCAGCAGGTTCGATTGCAGCGGGGTGGCAATGCCGTACTGCGCGACGACTACGAAGACGAGCACGTACGCCGGCATGGCGAGCGGCAGCACCAGCGCCCAATCGAGGATCTTGCGGCCGGGAAAGTCGTAGAACGACACGAGGATCGCCAGCGCAGTGCCGATCACGAACGTGCAGACACAAACCC
>JBCBSO010000466.1:0-3647 GCA_039819205.1 Actinomycetota bacterium | reverse complement strand
TACCCCGCCCGGCCCAGGCATCCACGCCGGGTGGCAGCAACGCCATTGGCCGCTCCGTCACCGACCGAGAACGTGATCGAGCCGATCGGCACACGGCCGCTGGCCTTCAACACCACCGACACCTCCCAGTAGATGGTGCCGCTGATCGTGACGTTCTGCTGTTGTTCTTTGTACTCGACGCGCCCGCTGATGGTCAGCGTGGCGTTGACGATGCCGGCGACGCTGAAGTGCGCCGTCAGCGAGAGCTCACCGGCGAACGTGACCCTGCCGCCGCTGAGTATGAACTCGGCGAGGATGCCGACTTCGCAGTAGGCCGTGGCGATCTTGATATCGATCTCGAAGAGGCGAGCCGCCACCAGGGCCGTCACGTGGACCAGCTCGAGACCGTTCGCCGAGAACTCGAGCTCGAGGGAGAATCCGCCGCGGAACTGCATGATCTGCAGTGACACCGGATCGCGTCGAGAGCCCACGGCGATCCCCAGCCGGGGCTCGTCATCACCCACGAACGGGAAGGTGCCCGTGAGTCCGATGGCGAAGTTGGTGATCGCCAATACACCGAGGTCGATGTCGGGCAGCGAGATGTCGAGATCGGCGACGATCTCAGTGCTGGCGATGTCGAGGTCGAACGCCGAACCCGTCGGAGTGAGCAACGTGATCAACGGCTCGAGGAAGGCCAGCAGCCCACCGAGGCGCCACTCGGCGATGTCGAGGGCGAAGTCGGTCGACCCCGACGTGGTCTGGATCGCTCGCAGCTCATTGACGTCGAGCTGGATCACATCAAGGTTCGCCGGCGGGATCAGCAGCGTGAAGTCCTTCACGCTGAACTCGACCGTGACCCCCGCCTCGACGGTGTCATCGAGGGCGATCACCGTGGTCAACTCCACGCACAACGTCGTGTCGGGTCGGCCGGGAACGTTGGCCTCAAACCCGAGATTGGGTTTCGACTCGATCGTCTCCGGGCACCACACGTACCGCTGCTCGATGCGATCGTTGAATGTCTCAAAGTCGAACTCTGGAATGTCGATACCCGGCAGCGCAATGTCGAACAGGATCGGCAGCACCAAGTCGGCGAGGTTGATGCCGCGCAAGATCTGCGCCTTGTCGCCGAATGCATCCGCCGGGCGCCACTCGAAGTCGGCGCCGCCGTTGATCGGTGGCAGGTCGGCGCCGATCCCCAGCCCTTGGTTGAATTCGGTGGCCACTAGGTCGGGCGTCATCACGGCTCGGGCCTCGTTACCCAAAGCAAAAGTGGTGGGATTGATCAGGTCGAGGAACGCCGAAGACGGATTGAATGGACCGGAGAGGCCACCGACGATGAAGTTCGGGCTGAATTCGACCTCGATCGCCAGCTGCTCGGGAGTTGGTCGTTCGCCGAGCAGTTCGGGCTTCGAGACAACACCGAAGGTGACGATCGGGGCGATGGGCAGCTCACCGGCGGCGACCGACGCGTCGGGGTCGAGCCCGAACTCCATCTTCGAGGTGAGGAAGGTGGTGATGTCGCTTCCCGGGCTGATCGGCTCGGCCCAGGCAACTCGCGACGACCCGCCGAGCGATGCCGACTTGACTACGGCCGACGGTGTGTCGGAGGCGTAGAAGTCGCGCAGACCGTCGGCGACAGCGGGGTCGGCCAGGCTCGTCGTGCGCACGAACACCGCCGGGAGCGTGAACGTCGCCGGGGGGTTGCCGGCCTTGTCGGTGGCGGTGTACGCCACCCGCACCTGGGCACCGTCGAAGATCGCTCCGGGTGCGTCGTAGGCAACGACCCACGCATCGTTGATGCTGAGGCTTTCGGCGCCGTCGTCCCAGTCGATCGCCAGCTTCTTGACCGTCTCGTTGTCCTGCTGCTCGATGAGCACTTCAGAGAACGGCATGTTGCGTCCACCGGCCGGGCTCGCCGGGGACGGGAACTGCGTCGCATCGCTGCCGGCGACGGCAAAGTGCGTTTCGCGCACGAGCGTCGACACCAACTCGCCATCGCTGTCGGCGAGCCACAAGCGCGTCGCCGTTTCGGTCCACACCGCTTCGTGCCCGAACGGCATCAACACGCCGCGCACGACCACCTGAGCGAACTGGTCGCGCCCGCCCTGCACCTGCTGGATCCAGTCGAGGCTGCTCCACTCCGCTTCGAGATCCGCCCACGCGCCGTACGGAGTGAGCCAGGCACGAGTTGCCGTCGCCGGCCCCTCGGTGGTCGCCAGCGTGACGATCTGGTCGCGATCGCCGGCGTTGGGGATGCGGGTGAAACCCTCGGTGCCGAGCGCGTTGAACACCGGCGTGAACTCGACATCGCCGCCGGTGCGCTCCATGAAGATCCGGTGCACCTGGCTGACGGTGACGCTCGGCACCGAACCGGGCGCGCTGATCGGATCGACGTCGGCCCGCAACGATGTGGACGCGCCGGGCGACCAGCGCAGATCGGCGGGCACTTCGATCACCGTCTGATCGTCGGCCGGGTCACCCGCGGCGACGGTGGTGCGCAACGTGTAGGCGGCCAGGTCGAGCAGCGTCGGCACGTCGTAATCGATCGGCGGTGTCACCTCGAACACCAGCCGGCTGTTGCGGGCGGCGCGGTGGTTGATCGGCGCCGAGCCGGCCCCCGGCGGCGTGGTCCCTGCGGCGATCGGCTCCTCCACGATGTGCTGGCGAGGCAGCACCATCCGCATCAGCGGCGTCCCGATGCCGTCCGCCACGAGCTGTCCGGACGACGCCTCGTAGCGCAGATTCTCGAACTCCAACTGCAAGCGCAGCTGATCGGCGGGCCGAATCAGACGGGCGATGAGGACGCCGTTCTCCTCGACCAACGACGAAACGAATCCGCTGTTCAGCCACCCCTGCGAACCCGCGACAACCAGCGCGGTGCCCGCCCCGGCCCCCTTCAGAAAGCCGCGCCTACTCAGCGCTGGTCGCTCAGTCCCCTCCATTGCGAGCGACCATACGGACCACCCGTTTGCTGAGCGTTAGCTGGCGTCACCGGCCCGCGAGGGCGAGCTCGTGCGGACCGGTGAGCAGGGGTTATGCGACCTCTGGGTCGAGCACCAGACCGGAGATCTCGACCGACGGGACATCATTGTCGACGTCGAGCAACATGCCGGAGAACGACAGCGCACCGTTGGCGGTGGGTTCGCCTGCGAGCGTTCCGTGCGCGGCGACACCGGATGGGTGATCGATCCGGAGCGTGAGCTCGGACCCCTCGTCGTCGAACGACGCCTGGGTGATGGCGAACTGCTCGCTGCGAACAATGCCGCCGGTATCGAGCGCGCTCGCTGCGACGTAGCCGCACAGCCCACCGTCTGTGACCGGGCTCAGTGCTGCGCCGTCGATGGTAAAGCCACCGATCGGCGTTGTGAGCCGGCCCGCGTCCTCCCCGTAGAACACGTACACGTCGTAGATACAGGTGCCATTGGCGGGCGCAGCGCCTTCCACGACTCCGGCTGCGCCGGTTGGCTGTCCTTCGGCGCTTGTCGAGCCGGTACCGCCGGTGGAAGCGATGACGACGGCGCCGACGGCGAGGGCACCAGCGGCAACCCCGGCGGCGATCCACCCGGGGCGACGAGCGGGCGGTGCGGTGCGGGGAGCTTCGGTGGTGGAGTTCATCAGTTGGTCCTTGTGGTGAGGCGGAGTTGGTCGACCTCCACGTTGTGCCTCAG
>JBCBSO010000465.1:0-3647 GCA_039819205.1 Actinomycetota bacterium | reverse complement strand
CCTGCTGACCCCGCTCTTTGCGATTCTCGCTTTCGCCGCCGTGCAGGCTGCACTCTGGAGTCACGCCCGCACCGAAGCGCGTGTGGTCGCTCGAGACACCGCAGCGCTCGTCGCCAGATCTGCGGTCGGCGGCGGCGACGCTCAGGCCGCCGCAATGGCGATCTTGGCGGCCGACACCGACCTTCAAGATGTGGCCGTCGCCGTGGACCGACGCGGGGATGTCGTCGCCGTAACGATCGACGCAACCGCACCCGGCATCATCCGCGGTACCTCGGTCGACGTGCGCGTGACCGAGGCGTTGCCCGTTGAGGAACTCACGCCATGACGGTCTGCTCCGCACCGAAACCCAACCAACCCGGGTTCGACCGAGGCAGCGCAGACGCATTGGGCCTGGCGATCATCGCGCCCGCAATCATCGGTCTGGCGTTAGTGCTCGTGTTCGTCGGTCGAGCCGTCGACGGCAGAGCGACGACGCAGTCGGCAGCGGAAGCGGCCGCCCAAGCCGCAGCGCAAGAGCGATCACCCGACGCAGCACAAGCGGCGGCGCAGCGGGTGGCCGCGGCGATGCTCGTCGATTCCACGAGCTGCGCTCAGCCCTCCGTCACCCTCGATACATCGCGCTTCGAGCCGGGCGGAATCGTTTCGGCGACCGTCAGCTGCACGGCCACGTCGGCCGATCTCGGGCCGCTCGCATCAAGTGGCAGCCGTCGAGCGACGGCCACTGCGTTCGCCCGCATCGATCCCTTTCGCGGCGTGGATCCATGAACACGAGCGCTCCAATCGCTGTCTCGGACACCGGACCGGTCCCTGCGCCGACGCACCGACGGCTCACCGGTGATTGCGGATCGGGCCTCGTCGCCGGGCTGGCGCTGCTCTTCGCGTTCACGTTCCTCGGACTCGTGTGGCTGGCACGCGACGTCGATCGCGGTGTCTCCAATCGCTCAGCCGCACACTCGATCGCGTTCCAGTCGGCGCGCGCCGGTGCCCAGGTCGCACAAGTCGCCGACCTGCGAAACGACTCCGTGATCGAAATCGACCCAACGCCGGCCCGACAAGCTGCTCTGGACACCGCATCAGCCCTGTTCGCCAGCTATGGACTCGACGGATCGGTGACCTCCGTCGCAATCGATGGCGACCGCATCTCCGTCACGGTCAGCATCGACGACGCAGGTATCCGTGTCACCGGCGTCGGCACCGTGCGCGCGGAGCGTGCCCCATGAGCCCCGCGATCGGGCGCGACCGAGGCGCTCCGCTACCGATCGGCCGGTTCCTCCTGTCGGTTGCTGCCTTGCTCGGCGTCGGGGTCGTCATCCCCCTGGCCGCACTCGGGGCAGCGCAGCGGCGATTCGGGTCGTGGAACCCACTAGCGGGCGTGCAGGCCCCATGGGGCTGGAACGTCGGCGCGGCAGTCCGCGAGCCGCTCGATGACGGCACCGTCGTCGACGTGCTGATTCGAGTCAGCATCATCGCCGCGCTCGCAGCCTCAGCTGTCGTGGTGATCACAACGGTGGTCGAGCTGGTGTATCTCGTCCGTGATGGCGGCTTGCGCCGACCGGGCACGCCTGGACTCCGGTGGGCTACAGCGGCCGGCCGCTACATCGCAATCGGACTCCTCGTGGTGGTCCCATTGGCCAGCCCACGGGTCGCCGTCGCTGGGGCGGCTCCATCGGTCTCCCACGTGATCCCCGACGTCGCCTCATTGCGGACTACTCCGTCTGTCGCGTCGCCCGAGGTCGCAAACGATTCATCGACCTCTCACGTTGTTGCCCATCGGCCCGCGTCCGAAGATGGCTATCGCACTGATCGCCCGGTCGAGGGCCGATACGTCGTACAACGCGGTGACAGCGTGTGGTCGATCGCCGAGCGACTCACCGCGGGCGACTCGGGGCCAACGATGGAGCTTGCCGAGCGCATCCTCGATGCGAACCTCGGCCGCACGATGGCCGACGGGCGCCAGTTCACCAATCCGGCGTTGATCAACATCGGTTGGGAACTGTTCATCCCAAACGACGTTGGCGGACACGTGCCGGCCCCAGCCGTCGATGCGCCGCCGACCCAAGGAGGAGACGCCAACGCCGACCGCATGAGCTACTCGGTCGAACGCGACGACACCTTGTGGGACATCGCCGAGCGGCACCTCGGCGCCGGTGACGGGTGGGTGTCGATCTGGGAACTCAACGCGGGTCGCGAGATGAATGGCGGGGCGGTGTTCGACGACCCCGATGTACTCATACCGGGATGGGTGCTGGAGCTCCCTGCCGCAGCGAGCGCCGACGGAACGGTTCAGGACGTCACCCCGCCCGATCACAACGACAACGTTGCGGACCCGTCAGCGGAGAGCACGCCGCCAGACGATGTGCAGGCGACCGAGGACGACGTGACGAGCCCCGCTCCCCCGACCGTCGCGCCGACGAGTCCAGCGCAAACGGCGGCGACGCCGATGAGCGACCCCGCCGCGTCGACCTCGAACAGTCCGACGACCGCATCGGAACAGGAGGCACCGCACGCTACGGCCCCACCGCCCGCAACGGCGGGCGACCACACCTCATCAGTGTCGCCCAGCGATCAGATTCCAGAGTCGGCGGCCGCCAGCGGCGCGACTGCTGGCCAATCTGGGACGAGCAGCACGACGAGTTCCGCGTACGGTGGCGGTGACAACGGGTCGCCACAGAGTGACGCGGCGTCGTCGCAGTCGACCTCGCCCGTGCAGCTCGAGCACGCCGCCCTGCTTGCCGCAGGAATCCTCGCCCTCGTCGGGGTACGCCGACGGGCGCGGCTGCGTAGCGCACCACCGCACAGCCGACTCCCCAATCCCGGCGACGCGCACGCCGCCACGGAACGCCGCCTCCGCTTGATCGATCCCGGCGAGCGGCTGCTCCGACTCGACGTTGCGGTTCGGGCCGTCGCCGCGCAGCTGCCGAGCGACGAGGTGCGTATCGGCTGGATCGAGCTGGGTGACAAGGGCGACATTCGGGTCCAACTCACCAAGCCGGCGACACTCCCAAGTCCCTGGACGGGCGACGGTGCGCGATGGGCACTCGACGCCGCTGTTCCCGTCGAGCTGCTCGCCGGGGATGCGCGCCAGGCGGGAATGCCGTGTAGTGCGCTCGTACAGATCGGCGTTACGGCTGACGGCGCCGAACTGCTGCTCGACCTCGAGGCCTGCCAACAGCTCACCGTGGCGGGCAACTCGGAACATGTGCAGTCGATCGTGGCTGCGACGGCTACTGGACTTGCGTCATCGACATATGCCGAGGTGGCCAACATCATCGTCGTCGGCCTCGCCGACACCGTCACGCTCCAGCACCGCAACGCTCATCGCGCCGCCGACCTGGCGGAAGCCATGCAGCTCGCGCGCTCATTGGCTCCGCGACTCCCAGACAACAGAACAACCTTTGGCCTGCGCACGCGACGGACCGGCGGAGAGGCCTGGGAACCAACGATCGTGATTGTTGCCGCCACATACGACCCGGCTCCGGCCGACCCGCCGCCAGGAGTGGCGGTCGTGGTATCCGACACGACCGAGAGAGACGAGGAGAAGGCGTCCTCCACTCCCCGCCTGGCGATGATGGAACGCTCGTGGCAGCTCGACGCGATTGGCGCTCGCTGTGCGCTGACCCCGATCGGCGTGACGGAGCAGGACCTGG
>JBCBSO010000464.1:0-3650 GCA_039819205.1 Actinomycetota bacterium | reverse complement strand
GCCGCCAGGTCGCGTTTGGCTTGGGCAAACAAACCGCCACCTTCGCCGTTCTTCTTGGCGTGCTCGCGCGCTTCTTCTTCTCGTTGGCCTGCTTGCGCGTTGGAGTCGGTCGGCCCTTCGATCCCGCCGACGCGCAAGCAGGCCAACGAGAAGAAGAAGTCGTCGCGACCGAAGTCGTCGAGCAAGCGACGACGCGGGTCGTGACACGAGAACAGAACTGAGCAGGCATGGAATGGGTGGAAACGACCGCGAAGACGGTCGATGAGGCACGCGAAGACGCGCTGGATCAACTCGGTGTGGGCGCGGAGGACGCGGAATTCGAGATCCTCGAAGAGCCCAAACAGGGGCTCTTCGGGCGTACTCGAGGGAGCGCTCGCGTACGCGCTCGGGTCAAGCCCACCCCGGTGCGGCCCAAGCAGGACCGCCGACGCCGCCGCGATAGCCGCGGCCGGGGCAATGGATCAAAGAGCGACGCTCCGACATCGACGGAATCGAAGCCGAAGCAGCAGCGTCAGTCCCAGCCACAACCGTCATCACCGAAGCAATCACCGAAGCAATCACCGAAGCAATCACCGAAGCAATCGCGGTCGAACGACACCGCGCCGACGCCTGAGCCGAAAGCAGCAGCCATGGATCACGACCAGGACTCTCCCGCCAATGACGCCCCTGCGGTATCGCCCGACGAAGTTGGTGCCGCTGCAGTGCGCTTCATCGATGGGTTGACCGAGGCGTTCGATGTTGATGCCTCGTCGTCGCTTCAGGTCGACGGTACCGAGCTCGATGTCAGCGTCACCGGCACGGAGCTCGGCCTGCTGGTTGGTCCCGGTGGACGAACACTCAATGCCGTGCAAGATCTGGCGCGCGTGGCCTCCCAACGCCGACTTGGCGACCACGACACCCGGTTGCGCATCGATGTTGCGGGATATCGGGCGCGTCGCGAAGCGGCACTCGCGCGGTTCGCCCGCGATGTCGCCGAGCAGGTCCGCGAAAGTGGCGTCTCGCGGTCGCTGGAGCCGATGACGTCTGCGGACCGCAAGGTGATCCACGACGTGCTCAACGACGAAGACGGCGTCGCCAGCCGCTCCGAGGGCGACGAACCACAGCGCCGGATCGTCGTCGACGTTTCCTGAACGACCACGCGCGACACCACGAGCGCGATGCTGCGCTGCACAGCGTGCTCGACGCGGCACGTCGCCGCGGCATGATCGGCGACGCCGCGAACGTCGACATCATCAGCCACGCCCGGCGCTTCACCGGAGCGCTCGTCGGCGTGCGTGGATCGATCATTGACCTCGGCTCCGGCGGGGGAGTGCCCGGTCTGGTGATCGCCGTCGATCGTCCCGACCTCACCGTGACGCTGCTCGATCGGCGCCAAAAGCGCACCGACTTCCTACAGCAGATGGTGCAGCGTCTGGAGCTGGATGCACGCGTCGACGTGGTGGTCGACGACGCCGATCGGTTTCTCGGCGCCGGCGGACAGGGGCATCAACAGTTTGACGCCGCGACCGCCCGGGGTTTCGGTCCGCCGGCTCGTACCGTGCGCACCGCCCTGAGGGCCATTCGCCCCGGTGGACGCATTGTCATCAGCGATCCACCGACGGGTGAACGATGGGCCACCGTTGTCGCTGATCTCCCGCTTCAGCGCGTTGAGCTGGGGAAACGTGGCCTCGCCGTGTTCGATCGCATCGGTTGATTGGCGATTCGGCGGCGGCCTCGCCGTGTTTCACGTGAAACACGTGACGCCGTCGCAGCCTCAGCGTGGCCGTTGTTCCACGTGAAACATTGACCAGTGATGCGTCGGTACCGTGAACGGTGTTTCACGTGAAACACCGTTCCGGTCGGCCGGCAATGCTTGATCGGCGAGGGCGGTTCGGGCAGAGTGTCGGTGCTCCACGACCAACGAAACGAGAGCCTGTGTCCCCTCGCATCATCGCGATCGCCAACCAGAAAGGTGGCGTCGGAAAGACCACGTCAGCGGTCAATCTTGGCGCCGCGCTCGCCGACCTCGGTCAGCGCACCGTGATCATCGATCTCGACCCGCAGGGCAACGCGTCCACCGGACTCGGCATCGAGAACCGCACGCTCGAGCACTCGATGTACCACGTATTGATGCACGACGAGCCGTTGGAGAACGTGGTCGAGCCCACCGACGTCAAGGGCCTGTTCGTTGCACCAGCATCACTCGACCTTGCTGGTGCCGAGATCGAACTGGTCCCCGCGTTCAGTCGCGAGCAACGCCTGAAGCGGGCGATCGAGGCAGTGCACGACACCTACGACTATGTACTCATCGACTGCCCGCCCTCGTTGGGTCTCTTGACGGTGAATGGGCTTGCTGCCGCCCAGGAAGTGTTGGTTCCGATCCAGTGCGAGTACTACGCACTCGAAGGGCTTGGTCAGCTGCTGCGCAACGTCGATCTGGTCAAGCGCAACCTCAACCCGGATCTCGAACTGTCGACGATTTTGTGCGTGATGTATGACGCTCGCACGAACCTGTCATCGCAGGTGGTCAACGAGGTGCGCGAACACTTCGGCGACAAGGTACTCAGATCGATCATCCCGCGGAGTGTGCGCATCTCCGAGGCGCCATCGTTCGGTCAACCGATCACCACGTTCGATCCGCGTTCGCGAGGGGCCATTGCCTATCGCGATGCGGCCAAGGAGGTTCACGATGGCGCGTCCTAGCGGGTTGGGAAAGGGCCTCAGCTCGATCATTCCGGCCGCCGAACGCGACGATGACGACAGCGATGCGATCGTCGCCGAGCTTGGCGACATTTCGGTCGAGGAGATTGTTCCCAACCCCGATCAGCCACGCGCCCACTTCGATGAGCAGTCGCTTGGCGAGTTGGCTGCGTCGATCGCCGAGGTCGGTGTCTTGCAGCCGATCCTGGTGCATCGGGTCGGTGACGGTTATGAGCTGATCGCTGGCGAGCGTCGCTGGCGTGCTGCACGGCGCGCCGGCTTGGTGACGATCCCAGCGATCATTCGCACGGCCGACTCACTTGAGCGGGTCGAGCATGCGCTGGTCGAGAATCTGCACCGCCAGGACCTCACTCCGCTCGAGGAGGCAGCGGCGTATCAACAGCTCCTCGACGACTTTGATCTGACGCATGAGCAGTTGTCGGGGCGCATTGGCAAGAGTCGTTCGGCGATCAGCAACACCATTCGATTGCTCGGTCTGCCGCCGGGGGTGCAACATCTGCTGGCCGATGGCCAACTGTCGGCTGGGCACGCCCGTGCGCTGCTGGGCACCTCGGATCGCGCAGTGCAGGAGCGATTGGCGCGCGAGGCGGTTGCCGACGGATGGTCAGTGCGCGCGGTCGAGCAGGCAGTGCGCGGCGACACGACCGATGATGCTGCCACCGACGTCGAGCCATCCGATACGTCGACCGACGATGATACGGAGGCGCCGAATGCGGCAGGCGACGGCGCGGGTCTGGCGCCGACCACGCAGCTTCGACCGCCGGGGCTGCTCGAGCTCGAACAGCTATTGGCCGAGCACCTGGACACACGCGTCAGCGTGCAGATGCGGGCCCGGCATGGTCGGATCGCGATCGACTTCGCTGATCTGGAAGACCTCGAGCGGATCTATCGCGCGATGACGGGAGCCGGGTGGCCGTCACGACGACGCGGGATCGGTTCCGCCGGCTCCC
>JBCBSO010000463.1:0-3654 GCA_039819205.1 Actinomycetota bacterium | reverse complement strand
AGCAGGCGGCGACCAAGGTGCGCGACGCGTGGGCGGGCGCGGCCGACCTGTGCGGCTGGCTCGACGCCAACGTTGGTCCGAGCACACTTCCCCCAGAGGATGGCTGGTGATGATGAACGAGACGGTGAGCGCCGATCGGATCGACACGAACCGCGTCGAGATCCACCGCATAGAGATCACGGAGATCGTCTGATGTCGCTCGCCGAGACCGCCCTCGAAGATCAGCTCGGGCTTGCCGACCGCATCGTCGACGAGGCCACGATCGTGAAGGCGGCGCGACGCTTCGCCGAGCGGGGCATCGTGCTGCCGACCTTCGCCGAGTTGGCCCAGCCCTCGCGGTTCGACCACGCCACACGAGTCGGCGACGCCGACCCACAGGCAGCCGACGCCCGCAATTTGTGGCGCGTCCACTGGTACAACGACCTGCAGGGACGGCGGGTCGACGTCCCCGAGCACGTCGTGTTGCAGAGCTCGCTCACGGGCGTACCGAGTCCGATCATCGTCGCCTTCGGCGACCGGTTCCCGATGATCACCGCGCACAAGGTGCTCGCCGCCTATGCCTGCTTGGCGCCGCGCATCGTGACCGGCCAGTTCGACCCCACCGAGCAACGGGCGATCTGGCCGTCGACCGGCAACTACGCCCGCGGAGGCATCGCCATCAGTCGCATCATGGCCAGCCGTGGCGTTGCCATCTTGCCCGAAGGGATGAGCCAGGAGCGCTTCGATTGGCTCGAGCACTGGTGCCTCGACCCGGCCAACGACATCATCCGCACCGTCGGCTCCGAGTCGAACGTGAAGGAGATCTACGACGCGTGTAACGAGTTGGCGCTCGATCCGCAGAACTTCGTGTTCAACCAGTTCGCCGAGTTCGGCAACCACCTCGGTCATCTCACGGTCACCGGCACCGCGCTCGGCCACGTGTTCGAGCACGTGCGTGCGGCAACCGGCCGCGATCTGCGCCTGGCGGCGTTCACGTCGGCGACCGGCTCGGCCGGCACGATTGCTGCCGGCGACGCCTTGAAGGAGCGGTACGGCGCACGGATCGTTGCCGTCGAGGCGTTGGAGTGCCCGACGATGCTCGAGAACGGGTTCGGCGAGCACAACATCCAAGGGATCGGCGACAAGCACATCCCGCTCATTCACAACGTGACCAACACCGACGTGGTGGTGGCGATCTCCGATCGAGCCACCGACGAACTCGATGCGGTGTTCAACACCGATGCAGGTCGCGCATACCTCGTCGACGAGATGGCGGTGCCCTCGGCCATCGTCGACCAGCTTTCCCACTTCGGGTTCTCGGCGATCTGCAACGTGCTCGCCGCGATCAAGACCGCCCGTCTGCACGACCTCGGACCCGACGACGCGTTGATCACCGTGGCCACCGACGGGGCTGCGCTGTATCCCAGCGAACGGCGCAAGTTGCTCGCCGAACGATTCGACGGGAGCCTGAGCACGCTCGACGCAGCGCGCATCGTCGGCGAGCACTTGGCGGCCGTCGACACCGAGCACATGATCGACTGCACCGATGCCGATCGGCGGCGGATCTTCAACCTCGGCTATTACACGTGGGTGGAGCAGCAGGGGACGCCGTTCGAGCTCTTCGAGCAGCGACGGTCGCAGCAGTTCTGGACGGGGCTCCGCCGATACCTCGTCGAGTGGGACGAGATGATCGCCGACTTCAATGCGCGCGTCGCCGCTGCCTAACGGCGCCACGGGCTGGCGCTGCGCGGTGTGCGGCGCCCGCCGCTCGATCGACGACCCCGCCCCCTGGCGCTGCCCGAACGCCACCGCCGACGACCGCCGACACGTGATGCTGCCCGAACAACCGATCGTGCCGATCGAACCGGCTGCCGAGCGCGACCCGAACCCCTTTCGCGAGTTCGACCACAGATGCGCGTGGTCTGCGTTCGCCGCCGCCCACGGGCTGACCGATGGTGATCGTGGGGCGCTCGTCGACCGGATCGACCACGGCCTGGCACAGATTGGCCTCGGTGGTATCGAGACGACCCCGTTTGGCCGCGATGACACGCTCTCTGAGCAACTGGGCTTCGTTGCACCTGGTGGTGTTTGGGTGAAGGACGAGACCGGCGCCGTGGCGGGCAGCCAGAAGATCCGCCATCTGGCGTCGATCATGCTCCACCTATTGGCTGCCGAGGCGGCTGGCTTGCGCCGATCGAGCGAGCGCGAGCCACTGGCGATCGCCTCCTGTGGCAATGCGGCTGTCGCAGCGGCGACGTTGGCCGCGGCGGTGTCCTGGCCGATCGAGGTGTTCGTGCCGACGTGGATGGATCCGGCGTTCGGCGCCCAGCTGCGCGAGTTGGGCGCTGTGGTGCATCGTTGCCCGCGACTCGACGGCGACCCGCCGGGTGATCCGGCCATGCTGCGGTTCCGCGAGGCGGTCGAGGGCGGCGCGATCCCGTTCACCGTGCAGGGCCCGGAGAATGCGCTGTGTCTCGATGGCGGCCGCACGATCGGCTGGGAGATCGCAGCCGCCTGCGTCGATGCCGGCGAGCCGTTGCCGGACTGGGCGATGGTGCAAGTCGGTGGCGGGGCGTTCGCCGGCTCGCTCGCCGCCGGTGTGGCCGTCGCCGGCGGGATCGGTCTGCACCCCGTACAGACGCGCGGCTGTGCGCCGCTCGACCGCGCCTGGTGCGGTGCCGCGTCGCGTCTACGCGGCGTCACTCACGTGCCGCGTGAGGTCGCCGCCGATTGGGCGTCCGTAATGACCCCGTGGGCCAATCCGCAATCGCTCGCCGACGGGCTGCTCGACGACGAGACCTACGACTGGATCGCCGTGATGAACGGTCAGCTGGCAACGGATCCGCCTGGAAGACCGATCGTGGTCACTGAGGAGCAGGTGGTCGAGGCGCACCAGATGGCGACCGCCGGTGGGTATCGAGTGTCGCCCACTGGGTCGGCCGGCCTGGCCGGCGCGCTCGCCACACAGGAGCGTCTCGAACCGGCATCGCGCCTGCTACTGGTGATGAGCGGTGTGTCCCGCCAACCCGTCGGCGCTCCGAGCCGATAGCCTTGCGCCCACGTCTTTGAACCGAACGTCGGGGTGGGCCATCGCGGGCATCATCGGGACCACCGTCGCCATCGCAGGGGTCGGTTTCCTCGGCGCGCCCACGGGAGCGCAAACAGACTCACTGGAACTCGAGCCGGTGTCGCAGCTGGCTGGCGATCTCGGTCCCATCGGCGGGTCGCCACAGGCACCCCAGATCTCCGACGATGGCTCGATTGTGGTGTTTCAACACGACGGCGGTGTGGTCGTGCGTGACCGCGTGCTCGACACCACCGATGTTGTCGACGCTGCCGGAGTGGCCCCAGCGCTCAGCGGCAACGGGTGCATCATCACCTACGCCGTGCCCGGCGATACCGACACGGAACTGCGGGCGTTCGATCGCTGCAGCGATCCCGCCCCCGATGCGCCGGAGGTCGTTGGCGCCGTTGCGGCGATTCCTCCGGCCCTTGGCACCGGTGCAGTGTCGGTCGACGGTGCGGTTGCCAGCTGGTCGACCGGCACCGAGGTCGTCCGCTACGTGCGCACCGTCGACGACAACGGTGTCGGCACGTGGCAGCTTGTCGACCAGTTCGACACGGCGCTCGAACCGACGCCTGACCAAACCACGGGCCCGGAATTGGCGATGTCGG
>JBCBSO010000462.1:0-3696 GCA_039819205.1 Actinomycetota bacterium | reverse complement strand
GCGCCCAATGCAGCGCACATCGTTGCCACATCGGCCGACGTCGGGCCGATGTGTCGCCGGGTGAACTCGTCGCGCTCGAGGAGCTCGTCGAGTGGCTGATCGAGTGGGGGAGCGGACGAGGGGTCGGACACGGTGCCTCCGAGGCGGTTCGTCCCCCGCTGTCATCGATGCCTGAGAGTTTGACCGGCGACGGTTGGTCGGTCGGCTTTCCCCGTGGGCGGGCGCACACGGGTGCACCACTTTCCAGCGTGCCGCCTCGAACGGTCCGGTGGCCTGAGAGATTCCGGGGAGGTTGCTCCTTCGGCGCCCGCCGAAGCGGACTCTCCCGATCGAGGTGCTCGGCGGTTCGGTTGTTGGGAGGAGTGTAACGATCTCCGCGGAGCGCGTGCCGGACCCAGCCAGCCGGAGCGCCGAGCTCTAAGACGTCGCCGCTCGGTCACGTCTGAGATGATGCGGCGGTGACCGGGACGACATTGATCACCAACCTGCTCAGCCGGCAACGGTGGGACCTTGGCGGGCAGTGGCGAGTGATCGTCGATCCGTACGAGATGGGGTATGTCGGCATCATGGGCGACCGCAACCCGCGCGGATTCTTCCGCGACTTCCATCAGCGCCATCCCGGCGATCGCGTTGAGTACGACTTCGACACGTCGGCCACGCTCATGGTGCCCGGCGACTGGAACACGCAAGACGAGCGGCTCTTCTACTACGAGGGCACCGTGTGGTACCGACGCCACGTCGACGTCGATGCGTCGATGATGGGGGCGTGCGGACCCGGTACTCGACTGTTCGTGTCGTTCGGCGCGGCCAATCACACGGCGCGCGTGTTCCTCGACGGGGAAGAGCTGGCGACGCATGTCGGCGGCTTCGGACCGTTCGCCGTCGAGGTCACCGAGCAGCTCACTGTCGGCCGGCACTCGCTCGTCGTCCAGGTCGACAATCGGCGCGAGCCGGACCGGATCCCCGCAATGCGCTCGGACTGGTGGAACTTCGGCGGGTTGACGCGTGCCGTGGAGCTGGTGGCCACACCGCCGGTGTACCTCCGCGACGCGTGGGTGACGATGGCGCCCGACGCGTCGATCGTCGGCGACGTCGTCGTCGATGGCGCTGAGGACGACATGCAGGTCACGCTCGAGATCGCGGGCCGCAGTGTGCCGATCAGCCCGGGGGACGGGTGCTTCCTCGATCTCGACGTTGAACGATGGGCGCCAGGCCGGCCCGTGTTGCATCCGGTGCGCTTTCGTCTCGACGGTCGCGGCGGCACGCCGGCCGATCACGTCGACGACCTCGTCGGGTTCCGCACCGTCGAGGTCGAAGGCACCGACGTGGTCGTCAATGGACAACCCACGTTCCTACGCGGGATCAGCACGCACGCCGAAGCGCTGTCGGGCGGACGGCGATCGCACGGACCGGCCGACGCAGCAGCGATCTTCGACCGAATCGACGACCTGGGGGCCAACTTCGTGCGGCTGGCGCACTACCAGCACGACGAATACATGGCGCGCGAAGCCGACCGGCGCGGGATCTTGGCGTGGTGCGAACTGCCGGTGTATTGGGGTATCGCGTTCGACGATGCTGCCGTGCTCGACAATGCTCGTGCCCAGCTCGACGAACTCGTGGCGCGCGATCGAAGCCGGGCCTCCGTGATCATGTGGTCGGTCGCCAACGAGACGATGCCGTCTCCCGACCGCACGGCGTTCCTCGCAGATCTGGCCGATCGGGCACGCCGCCACGATCCGACACGGCTGGTCAGTGCGGCGCTCCTCACGTTGCCGACCGCCGACACCGAGCAC
Source organism: Actinomycetota bacterium (assembly GCA_039819205.1). Taxonomy (GTDB): domain Bacteria; phylum Actinomycetota; class Acidimicrobiia; order Acidimicrobiales; family Ilumatobacteraceae; genus JABSQH01. Next base: position 1,903 of record JBCBSO010000462.1, on the reverse strand, counting down.
ACGATCGATGATCCGCTCGGCGACCACGTCGACGTCGTTGCCGTGAATCAGTACCTCGGTTGGTACTACGGCGATCGCGAGACCATCGCCGACACACGGTGGAGCACAGCGTTCAATAAGCCGATTCTGTTCACCGAGTTCGGTGCGGGCGCCAAGGCCGGGCGTCACGGCGACGACGGAGAGATCTGGACCGAGGAGTTCCAGGCGGCCGTGTACGCCGAGCAGATCGAGATGATTCGCCGTCAGCGCAGCAGTCGTGGGGGAGCGGTGGCGGGTTGCTCGCCGTGGATCTTGAAGGACTTCCGTGCGCCGGTGCGGGTGCTCCCCGGGATCCAGGACGGCTACAACCGCAAGGGCCTGCTGAGCGAGGAGAACGAACCGAAGCTGGCCTTCGACGTGTTGCGCAGCTTCTACGACGAACTGCGCGTGCTCGAGCCGACCGATCGGCGGCAGCTCACCGATCTCGATATTCAACGTCTCAGAGATGCCGATCGGCGCTGACGCGTACGCCGTCGATACGAGCGTGGCGGTGGCGGCACTCGACGCCGATCACGCGGCAGAGCGGTGTACGACGCGCTGGTCGGATGGACGGCAATCTCGGGGCACCGCAGGCTGCTGACGAGGGACCGTCGGGCGTTGCCGACGTACGAACTGCTCGGCGTCGACATCGTTGAGGTGTAGACGGCGGTGTGCCGAAACCGCTGCGTGTCGACACTGCTGTAGGCGGTACGTTCCGGCGATGGAACCGTGGTGGCTGGCCCCGCTGCGTTCGGTGTTCGCCGGGCACGACGCGATCGTCGCGGGTGCCGTGGCCGCGGCGTGGACACAACCGGTCGATTTGCTCCGCTCGCTCGGTGTCGGCCAGATCTTGGTGGTGGCCACCGAGGGTCGCGGCGCCGGGCCGCTCCCCGACACCGACACCTACGTCCTCGACCCGCCCGACGGCCTCCCGATGATGGAGCGCCTGCGGTGGGCGACGCAGGCGCTCGTCGATCCTCCGGACGATCTGGTGGCGCGCGTCGACGAGTTCGATCCATCGCATGCCGCAATCGTCGTGGGGACGTTTCTCAACGAAGCGCCGACGCTCGCCGGACGGCGGTTCTTCGCCCATCGGCGACCGGAGTGGGTGGCGCTCGAGGACAAGGTGCTCGCCGACGAACTGTGGGATCGAGCTGGTGTACGCCGGGCGCCATCGGCGGTTGTGCCGCTCACCGACGCGGCAGCAGTTGCTCACGACCTCGACCAGGGGTCCGGGACCGTGTGGGCAGCCGACGCGCGTAACGGGTTTCACGGCGGCGGGTCGGGCACTCGGTGGGTGGTCGACGACACCTCGATGAAGGTCGCGATCGACGAACTCGGAGCGATCGCCGATCAGGTGCGGGTGATGCCGTTCCTCGATGGCGTCCCGTGTTCCGTTCACGGACTCGTGTTGCCCGACGGCGTAGCAGTGCTCCGACCGGTGGAGATGGTGGTGTTTCGTCAACGCCCACGTTTGGTGTACGGCGGTCTGGCGACGTACTGGGACCCGTCCCACGCCGTGCGCACCGAGATGCGGGCGGCCGCGTGCCGGGTGGGGGAGCACCTGCGCGACGTCGTCGACTTCCGTGGCGCCTTCACCGTCGATGGCGTGGTGACGGGGGAGGGGTTCCGGCCGACGGAACTGAATCCGCGAGTGGGCGCCGGACTCGTCAACATCGGTCGCGCAATCGACTGTCCGATGACGTTGCTCAACGAGCTCATCGTGGCCAACGTCGACCTTGGCGTGACGGCCGGAGAGGTCGAGACCGATCTCGTCGACCGCGCCGACCGCTCGCGTGGGGGCGGCACGTGGATGCCCTCGCTCGACTCGCCGCTCGATGCGCCAGTGTCATGCGAGCTCACGCAGCGCGGAGACGGGTCGTGG
>JBCBSO010000461.1:0-3712 GCA_039819205.1 Actinomycetota bacterium | reverse complement strand
TTGGCCACCGTGCGGCAGATGCTCGGACTGCCACCGGTCAAGGAATCGACGGTCGAGGAATCGACGGCGATGCGATGAGCGACATGGTGAGCAACACGGCGCGCGTCTCCGAGCGCGAGCGCATCCGTCGGTGGCGCTTGGTGCTCGGCACCGAGCCCGACGCGGCAACGGTCGACCGACTCGACGACGGTGATGTCGCTGCGGCCCGACTCAGCGGTGACGACGTTGGCGTCGATGCGGCCCTCGGCGCGCTGTACGACCACGGATCGGCGATACGCCGCCAGGGCGGCACGCGCCGCGGTGGACTGGGTCGTTCCCGCCCTGGCGTGGTGCGCTGGCTTGGTGATATCCGCCGCTACTTCCCGACGCCGGTAGTGCAAGTGCTGCAGCGCGATGCGATCGACCGGCTCGACCTACGCGAGCTATTGCTCGAGCCCGAGTTGTTGTCGTCGGTCGAACCCGACCTGCATTTGGTGACATTGCTCGTTGAACTCAACCGCACCCTCCCCGACGAGACGCGGGCCACCGCACGGCGCGTCATCGCCGACGTTCTCGCCGAAGTCGAGCAGCAACTCGCCGAGCCGACGCGTGCCGCCGTGCGCGGAGCGTTGGCACGGGCGGCGCGTACGCGTCGACCACTCCCCGGCGACATCGACTGGCAACGGACGATTGCGGCGAACCTCCGTCACTGGCTTCCCGAGCACCGGACGGTGGTGCCCGAACGCCTCGTTGGTCATGCTCGACGGCGACGAGGCATCGCCCGCAACGTGCTGATCGCGGTCGACCAGTCCGGATCGATGGCTGACAGTGTGGTGTACGCGTCGTTGTTTGCCGGCGTGCTCGCCCAGGTGCCCTCGTTGCGCACGCAGTTGATCGCCTTCGACACGTCGATCACCGACTTGACGCCGTACCTGCACGACCCGGTGGAGGTGCTATTTGGCGTCCAGCTCGGCGGTGGCACCGACATTTCGTCGGCGCTGGCCTACTGCCAGCGGGTGGTGGAGACACCACAGCGCACGGTGCTGTTCCTCGTATCCGATCTGTTCGAAGGTGGTGACGACACGATGATGCTCGCCCGGGCGCGGGCGCTGATCGCGGCGGGTGTCGAGATGGTCGTGCTGCTCGCGCTCAGCGATGAAGGCACGCCGGTGCACGATACGGCGAACGCCGAGGCCCTCCGGCAGCTCGGGGCAACGGTGGCAGCGGTGACGCCGGGCGCGTTTCCCGAGCTACTCGCGGCGACGTTGCGTTGAGTCAGCGATATCGCTTGGTCCGGGTGGCCGGAGTAGCGTGATCGCCGTCATGGGCCAACCCGTCGCCGTCCAAGAGAAGCCGAGCACTACACCCGGCGTGGTGCGTTATGAGCTCAATCGCACGTTGTCGGGCCAGGGCCACGAACGGTTCGGCTCCGCCGCCGAGGCGATCGGCAACACGCCGTCGGACGAACTCGCCCGGCGGCTGTTCGCCACCGGGCGGGTCGACTCGCTGCACATCTACGCCAACATGATCACCGTCGACCTCAACAAGGGGTTCGATGCCGACGGTCTCGCCGACGTGGTGCGCGACCTCTACCAGTACTGGCGACCCGGTGTCGAGCCACCGTCGTTCGAGGATTTGCAGCCCGACGAACCTGCCGCTCCCGCCGCCGACGCCGCTGCCGGTGGTAACGCTGCAGCGTCTGCTGCGGCCAGCCTCGTCCCGGCGCACCTGCTCGAGCGCAGCCGTGCCGGCCGCGAGCGCTGGAACGCAAAGCAGGGCTGACACCGTCACACATCGCGCCCCGCTCGCGCCGCACATCGCACGCATCACGCCCCGAACTGGATACGAACATCTGTTCGATTCGCGGATAGCGTGGCGCGATGGTCGCCAACTCGGCGGTGCTCGAGCAGCTCCGTTCCCAAGTCGCGCCGGTGGTGCTCGCCGGTGAGCGTTCGTTTCCGGCACCTGATGAGTTGGCGGCACTGTTGCCCGGTCGGCACATCGTGCGTGGGCAGAGCATCACATGTCGGGGTCCGTTGGCGACGACCACGGCCGCTCGTCTGATCGCCCCGGCGGTCGCCGAGGGAGCATGGGTGTGTGTGTTGCAGATGCCGACGATCGGGCTCGATGCACTGAGCGAGTGCGGTGTCCGTCTCGAACGGGTGGTCGCCGTAGAGGGGTGCCCCACGCGCTGGGCGGAGCTTGCAGCGGCGGCGGTCGACGGATTCGACGTGGTGTTCACCGCAGTGCCGGAGGGGTTGCGGCCTGGAGCATTCCGCCGACTCGCCGATCGGGTCCGTCGGCGCGGAGCGGTGCTGGTGCTGCTCGGCGAACCGCCGGCTGGTTGTGCGATCGACGTCGAACTGTGCGCCGACGATCCATGCTGGTCTGGCATCGCCGAAGGGGCGGGGCATCTCCGGTCGTGTTCGGTCGAGCTGGCCGTCGGGGCGCGGCGCGTCGGCGGGCACCGCCGACAACGGGTGGCGCTGGCCCGTGCGGAGTGATGTGCGACGGCCGGCCATCACCCGAGCGGATCCATCCCGGCTGGCCACGTTGTGGTGCGCTGATTGGCCCACGGTCGCCGCAGGATGTCGTCCCGAGCAGCCCGCCGCAGTGCTCGCTGCCAATCGCGTGGTGGCGCGTACCGTCGCTGCAGCCGAGCACGGGGTGGTGGTCGGTCAGCGCCGGCGAATGGCCCAGCAGCGTTGTCCACAACTCGAACTGATCGATCATGATCCCGACCGCGATGCGCGTGCCTTCGAGCCGCTGGTGCGGGTCATCGGTGAACTGTCACCGCGGCTCGATGTGGTCGAGCCAGGATGGTTGTCGGTAGCCACACGCGGCCCGTCGCGGTTGCTCGGCGGTGAAGCGCAGGTTGCTGCGCATATTGCTGCAGGGGTCGTCGAAGGCGTCGCTGCGCCGGTGCGCGCCGGGGTGGGTGTCGCCGATGGGCGATTCGCGTCGGGGATCGCCGCCAGGCTGGCCGTCGACCGTGCGACGCCGGTTGTCGTCGACCCAGGTGAGTCGCCCGAATTCTGTGCGTCGTTGCCGATCGGGTGGTTGCACACCCTCGGCGAGGTCGACGCCGAACTGGTCGAGCTCTTTGCCCGTCTCGGGTTGCGCCGATTGGGTGATCTGGCCGAACTCGATCGCGTCGACGTTCTCGGCAGGTTCGGGCCCACCGGCGTCCACGCGCACACCCTCGCTGCTGGCGTCGATGCGCGCCCATCGTCGACGGTCGACCCCGACCCCGATCGTCGGGTGGAGCACGCGTTCGACACCCCCGTTGAGCGTTCGGATCCGGTGGTGTTCGTCGCCAAACGGCTCGCCGACACCATGATCGCCGCGCTGGCCGCCAGCGGTCAGGTGTGCACCCGGCTCGTCGTCACGTTCGAGAGCGAACACGGGGAGCGTTCAGAACGTTCGTGGTATCGATCTGCGGGGTTGAACGCGGCGGCGGTGGTCGAGCGCGTGCGCTGGCAGCTCGATGCGTGGATCGCGCTGCCCCGCGGCAGCGAACAGGCGATCACCGGTGGGGTCACCACGCTGCGTCTCGAGCCGGTCGATGTGCGCGCCGACGAAGGAGTGCAGCTCGGACTGTGGGGTGGATCCTCAGAAGCCGACCGTCGTGCCGGTCGAGCGATCGCTCGGTTGAGCACACTGACCTCGGAGCAGGCGGTGACCGTGCCCGTGTGGAACGGGGGGCGACTGCCGGCCGACCGTTACCGCTGGG
>JBCBSO010000460.1:0-3744 GCA_039819205.1 Actinomycetota bacterium | reverse complement strand
GACCAGGCCGCTGAGCAGAGTGCAACGGCGGTTCGGCGCCGTTTTCTCGCGGGTGCTGTCGTGTTCACGCTGATCTCCATGTGAGTGCTCGGGTGCGGTTGGCCGGTCCGCCGTGGCGAACCATGCGAGCATCGTGCGCAACAACGGTGAGACCGCGATGAGCCCGACCTGAAGAGTCGCTGAAGCCCGAGACCGACCCGTGATCGACTCGCGCTGCCTATCCGGTCGGCAACTGGGCGTCGGTGATCGCTGGCGCTGCTGCCGCGTCCAACGCCGCCTCCGGGTGGGCCCCATCGACGGCGTCGGCGATCACCGAGAAGCCGACGATCGCTCCGCCACCAGGCACCGCGTCCACCCACACCGACCCGCCGTGCGCGTCTGCGACCTGTTTGACGATGGCCAGACCGATCCCGTTTCCTGGTCGACTTCGAGCTTTGGGCGAGCGATAGAAGCGATCGAACACCAGCGCGGCATCCTCGGCAGCGATTCCCGGTCCGTCATCGTGGACCTCGAGCGCCCCGTTGCGAACATGAATCGCGATGCGGCCATCGGCCGAGCCGTACTTGAGCGCGTTGTCCACGAGGTTGCGCAGCGCTCGACGAACCATCGTCGGCCGTATCTGCGCAACGGTGCCGTCGGCGTCGACGTCGATGGCCCGACCGGTGCTGTTGTGCGCCTGGGCAGCCACTTCGGCGGCGAGGGCGGACAGATCGACCAACTCCGGCTCCTCCTCGGCGCTGCGCGCGTCAGCAGCGAGATCGACGAGGTCGGACACGAGGGCCGAGAGCTGTTCGGCGTCGGCGACGGCGGCCCCGAGGATCTGCTGTCGGCGCGCTGTGCCGGGATCGTCGTGGGCGAGGTACTCCACTCTCATCCGCAACGATGTCAACGGCGTGCGCAATTCGTGACTGGCGTCGGCGACGAGTCGCCGTTGCTGCTCGCGGCCGACCTCCAGTGCCGACATCAGCCGGTTGTAACTCGCGGCCAACCGCCCGATCTCGTCGTTGCGTCGCACCTCGACACGACCCGGCAGATCGTCGAGCTCGGCGAGGTGTTCGGCCGTCGTGGTCAGCTGGTTGATCGGCTTGGTGAGCCACCGACCGACGAGCCAGCTCGCGGCGATCACGGCGAGGACCCCGACCGTTGACAGCAATGCGAGTTGCAGCGCCAGGTTCGATAACGCATCGGTCTCGTTCGTGACGTCTCGCGCGAGTTGCACCCCGACAACCGATTGGTCGTACGTCAGGGGCTCGCTGCGCCCCTCCACGGGCAGGGTCAACACGCGAAACGGCGTGCCATCGACGGTGACCGATTCGTAGAACAGCTCTGGGTTGTCGAGCGACGCGAGGGATGCCTCCGTCGGTTCGACGGGTGGCGATCCCACGGTCGATCCGTCTTCGAGCACGATGCCGACTTGGGTCACGTCACCGCGGGCGTTGAACAGCTCGGGGTCGCCGAGGAACGGCAACTCTGCGGGGTCGACGTCGCTGACGTCGCGATCGATGCGCGGCCCATCGGCGCCGAGCTCGGCCGCTCCATCCGCCGAGCCGATGATCCGCTGCACCGGCGTGATGCGTTGGAGGAGTGCAGCGTCGACCGTTTCCCGCGACTCGTTCGCGGCCAGCCACCAGGCGACCGTGGACACCCCGGCGACCGTGATCAGGCCCAGCAGGCCGAACACCAGCGTGAGGCGAACAGCGAGCCTCACGATGCAAGGGCGCGTGCGGTGTACCCGACGCCGCGCACGGTATGCACGAGGCGCGCCCCACCGTGGACTTCGGTCTTGCGCCGAAGTTGCGACACGAACACCTCGAGCGAGTTCGACATCAAATCTTCGTCGTATCCCCAGATCTCCTCGTGCAAGCACTCGCGGGTGAGCACCGCTGGCGACCGAGCCACCAGCAAGCGCAACAGGTCGAATTCGAGTCGGGTGAGATCGAGGGCATGGCCTGCCCGCGCCGCCTCGCGCGTGACCGGGTCGATCACGAGGTCGTCGAGCTGGAGCGGACCTGGAGCGTTGTCGAGCGGGGCGCCACGACGGAGCAGGGCCCGAACGCGCGCCAACAGCTCGTCGAGGGCGAACGGCTTCACGAGATAGTCGTCCGCGCCGGCATCGAGCCCGTCGACGCGATCGCGGATCTCATGGCGGGCGGTCAGCATCAGTACCGGTGACGTCCGCCCGTGTCGCCGCAGCCGACGGCACACCTCGAGTCCGTCCATGCCGGGCAGGCCCACGTCGAGAATCACCAGGTCGGCAACGAGCGATGCGTCGGCGGCGACTGCGTGCTCGCCGTCACCGTGCGCATCGACGACGTGTCCGGCCGACGTGAGCACGGCAGCAAGCATCTCGCGTACCGACTGGTCGTCCTCGACGACCACGATGTGAGGCTGGGCGGGCACCGTGTGATTGTGGCCCCGCTGGTTAAGAGCGCGGTGAGCGAATCCTGAGCCGATGCTGAAGAGCCGGCGGCCGCCCGCTGGTTAGCAGGAGAAGGTGAACTCGATGTCGCCACGACTCGTGGTGGCGGTGCCGCTCAAGGTGCGGCCGTCGAGCGCCACGACGGTGTTCTCGGCGCCCTCCTCGTCGAACGTATCGCCGATGAAGAATCCGTCGAAGTCGTCGAAGGCCCGATCGACATTGCCACTCAACCGGAACGGCGTACCGTCGCCGAGTGTCCCGGCGATGTTGAAGTCGCCCTCGAACGCCGGGTTCACCGTTTCGCAGATCTCGAAGTCGAAGTCGTCCGACGTATCACCGAGGCTCGGGTCGATCAGCACGTCGGAACGGCTCGGACCGGTGAGCTCGAAGGTGTCACCGGACAGAATGACCGTCCCGGTGTCGATGCCCGGGGCCTCGGCGGTCCCGCCGTCCGACGATCCGGTGGCAGCGGTCCCGTCGCCACCGGTGATGTCGTCGCCGCCAGCGTCGCCGCCGGCATCTCCTGAGTTGGCGTCGCCGCTCGCTACATCGTCACCGTCGGGCACGGTCGCCTCGACCACGTCGGCAGTACTCGCTGTCGACGCCGTGTCGTCGAGCGAGTCCGTCGAGGACGTGTCGTCGCTATCGCCTCCTCCGCACGACGCAAGCACCACTGCGGCGACGGCGACAACCGACGCCCACCGAGCACGACTCATCACGAGCTTTTGTACCGCCATCGTCGCACCCTAGGCGTGTTACCGCGACGGCGCTTCTCGAGCGCGTTAGTTCGCGCTGTCCGCCCACAGCACCCCGTTGTAGAGGGTGTCGATGCGGTCGGCGCGATAGACGGTCGCGCCCACGGCGCCGGTGCCGAACTGGAGGTCGAACACGATGTCGCCACCTTCGCCGGGAGCGATCTCGATGATCCGCGCCCGCTGGTTGTCGCCGAACGGTTGACCGATGCCGCCGTGAGTAATGAGCACGTTGCCGTTCGCGAGCCGATCGGCGTCGCCGAGGAACGCGGCGTACAGCGGCGTGCCGTCGACATCGTCGACACGGTGCTCCCATACCTCAACAGCAGTCGCCGGTGCTGCGGACTGGTCGGGGCCATCGTCGATGGCCAGGTCGTAGATCACCGCCCGGCTGTACCGCTCACCCCCTGGGCGGTCGTTCCCGTTGTCGTACACAAGCAACGACCCGTCATCGAGCACTTGTGGTGCGTGCTGGTGGAAGAACGGCTCGCCATCGATCTCGATCACGCAGTCGGACCACAGTTTCAACGCGCCGCCTGGCGCAATGATCCGCGTGATGCGATTGCCAAATCT
>JBCBSO010000459.1:0-3753 GCA_039819205.1 Actinomycetota bacterium | reverse complement strand
CGGAGGCAGGCGCCGTCGGGGTGGTGGAACACGAGTCCTTCATCGGAGAAGTCGGGGCCGACCAGCATGCGCTCCTCGAGCATTGCCTTGCGGTGGTCGCGCAGCACGCCGACGGTCGCGTCGTCGAGCGCGATCGAGCGTCGGCCGCTCGACGTCTTCGGCTCGCCGGTCACGACCTTGCTGCGCGTCTGTGTGAGGGTCTGTACGACGCTCAGCCGACCCTTGTCGAGGTCGACGTCCTTCCAACGCAGACCGAGCGCCTCGCCGCGCCGCATCCCGGTCGTGGCGATCAGCACCCACAACGCGTGCAGCCGATCTCCGGACTCGCGTGACCGACTGAGGAATGTTCGCAGCGTCGCCGCGTCCCAGGCCTGCACGCCGCCCGACTTCTGGCCGGCGCGCGGCGGGTCGGCCGCATCGGCCGGGTTACGCGCTAACCGTCCCCACCGGACTCCGTCTTTGAATGCTCGGTGAAGAATCGTGTGGACATAGTTGACCGTGCGCCGGTCGAGACCTTCGGGCAGGTCGTCGACCGCACGTCGCTGACCCTGCCGGCGGAGCAAGGAGGCAAGCGTGTCTTTCGTGATGTGTGACGTCTCCGCGAATTCGGACTGCAACTGCTCGGCGGTCGCTGCGAGCGAAAGACCATCGGCTCGCAGTTCAAGCGCTCGATTGACGACGTCAGGTGAATAGCCACGTCCGGTTCGAGATGGCTGTCGGCGACCCGACGTGAGCAGCAGCACGTACAGGCCGTTCAGCACTGCGGCGTCGACCTTCGCGAGCCGAGTCGAGCCGATGTGGGCGATCACGTGGTTGCGCATGTTGCGCTCGTACGAGTCGAAGGTCGACGGGCGAACGGTGTGCTCCATCGCCGAGAGCCACTCGGTCAGGTAGTCGCCGAGCGTCTGTTGCGATGGCTCCACGTACTCGCCCCGATCGAACTTCGACAGCAGATCGACCCGAGCCCTCTCGGCTTCCTTCTTCGTCCGGTAGCCCGAGTGCCACTTCTGGCGACGCCGTCCGGTCAGCGGGTCGGGGTCAAGCTCGATCTTGACGTAGTACCGATCGCCCTTCTTCACCACTGATCCACGCATCGCTACTCCTTGTCGAAGTCGAAGAACTCAAGCGCCTCGTCGTCCAGCTCCTCGGCGTCGACCACCCCGTCGCCGTCGCGGTAAGCCATGGACTCGAGGTACCCGCGCGGCCCGAACGTTTCGACCTGTTGCGCGAACTCTTTGAGGAACGCGGCGACCTCATCGAGCCGGTCGCCGTACTCCGCTTCCATCTGCGCCAACCGCTTACGCCGCCACGTGCGGAAGCTCTCGCGCCAGTTCCGAGCGCCGTCGTCGGCGCCGTGGATGGCCGCGAGCGCGGCGTCAGTCTCGTCGGGGTTGCTGATGTTGATCTCGGCGAGCCGTTCGTCGAACGGCGGGAGCTGATGCTCGCGGCCCAGCAGGTCGGCGTACATCTCGGTGATCGGCCGACCGGTGTCGGCGAGGAGCTCGAAACCGGTGCCCGGAGGTGGGATGAAGAAGTAGGCAATCGGCACGTCGAACACGTGCGCTAGGAGGTACAGCTCGTGCGCATCGAAGCGGCGCTTGCGCTCGCCGTCGAACCCGCGCTCCACCGCCGAGATCGAGGCTTGTGGGAGCTCGTGCCCCGTCAGCCGGCCGAGCCGTTCGGCGACCGACTGCTGGGTCCACCCTCGGCGCTCGCGGATCGCACGCACGTTGTAGGAGACGATTGCGTTGACGTCCATGCGGTCGTCGCCTTCTGGTGCCTCGCCGGTCGCCGACTTGTCTCGCTTACGCCGTCTCGGCACAGCTCTGCCTCCAATCGTCCAGGTTGAACCCTTGACGATCGTAACACATCACGGTTATGTTGCTTCTCTGCTATGTAGATCGAGTTGACGCAACAAGGATACGTACCAATGTTGAATGACCTCCCTCCGTTCATGACTGTCGAGCAGGCCGCTCAGGTCCTGCAGATCGGTCGATCCAAGGCATACGCGCTGACCGGCGAGTGGGAGTGCAGCGGCGGCGACAGCGGTCTGCCTTTCGTCCGGTTCGGCTCGCAAAAGCGGATCCCGCGCGAGGCGCTCGTCCAGCTGATCAAGTCGACACTCGCCGCGACGACCTCAGACTGAGGAACACACCATGGTCTCGCTGATCGTCGGCGAGCACGCGAGTCAACTGCGCCGCAACCTCGGTGCCGCATCGTGGGTCGCACTCGAAGAACTCACCGTGCGTCCCTCGACCGACGATGGATCTGCCCGCGTCGTCGCCGCCTCAGTCCGGAACATCGCCGACTCGCTCGGCATCTCGAAGAACGCCGCGCACCGCGCGCACCGCCGGCTGATCGCCGCCGACCTCATCTCACCGGTCCAACGACGCGACGACGGCGGACGCTTCTTGGCCGGCACCTACCGACTCACGGTCGACCCGGACCTCCTCCGCTCGACCCACGATCCCGCACCTGCACGCCCAGCCACGAACCGAACGCCACGCCCCCGAGACGCCGAGCGTCGCCAACACGGCGACGACTCCCAGCAACTCACCTTGCTGAGCACCTGACCCCGACCACTTCCCATGAACGTTCCCACACGATCACTTCGCAATCGACAGACAAGTGCCCAAACGCTGGGCGAGCAGTGATGCTTCGGGTCCGCACGATCTACGCCCACGCCGCTGGCGCCGCCGTCGACTACTACACGCGCTACCTCGCCGAGACGTCCGGCGAGATCCCCGGGACGTGGCACGGGCAACAAGCGAACGGGCTCGGCCTCGTCGGCAACGTGGTCGCCGGCGATCTGCAGGCAGTGCTCGAAGGCCGCAACCCCGCAACGGGGACACCGCTCGGACGAGCACTCGTCGACCGTGAGCTTGCGAACGGCACGATCGTCAAGTCCGTCGCCGGCTTCGACGCGACCTTCTCGGCTCCGAAGTCGCTCAGCGTTCTTTGGGCGCTCACAAGAGAGGGCCGGCTGCTCGAAGCACACGATGTCGCAGTCGGCGCCGTGATCGCCCACCTCGAGCGGTATGGATCGACAACACGCGTTCGCGCCGCCGGCGGTCGCCGAATACATCCCGACTCCCAGGGCCTCACCATCGCCTCGTTCAGGCAGACAACCTCGCGTGCCGACGATCCGCAGATCCACACCCACTGCGTGATCTCCGCGAAGGTCCAGACCGAAGATGGCCGATGGCTCGCCCTCGATGCTCGCTACCTGAAGAAGCATCAGCGCGTCCTCGGCGGGCTCTACCAGTCCGTGCTCCGCAACGAACTCACCCACCGCTTCGGCATCGAATGGGGCGAGATCGAAAGGGGTCAAGCCGAGATGTCGGCGATGCCCGTTGACCTCATCGACGCCTTCTCGAAGCGCACCGACCAGATCCACGACGCAGTCGCCGACAAGATCGCCGACTTCGTCTCACGGCAAGGACGCGACCCGAACCAATGGGAACTCGGTGCCATCAAGCGAGAGGCAGCCGTCGACACCCGCGCTCACAAGACGGGCAACGGAGTCGCCGATCTGGCGACTCGGTGGGACCGCGAGGCGGAGGAGACCGGCTGCACTGCGCTCGATCTCGTGGACGCGTTCAAGCGTCAGCGCATCGACCCGACGAGCCACCAGTTGATAGCGACTCGACGAGGCTATCGACGGAGAGGGCTGGTGGACGCTGCGTCGGGTCGATGCGCTGACGCTTGAACGCGTCCACGAGATCGAGCGCAGTGCAGCCGGTCTCCTCCGCC
>JBCBSO010000458.1:0-3765 GCA_039819205.1 Actinomycetota bacterium | reverse complement strand
TGAACGTGACCGCGGCCGTGTGTCCAGCGCGATCCGCATGAAACGACAAGTTTCGTCCGCTGCTGCTCGGCAACGTGAAGTCGGGGAGGCGGGCGCCGATCGCTGGGCCGCTTGGTTCATCGTCGACTCGGTGTTGCCGCTGGCCGTCGCTGGCCGGCAGGGGTCCGACGAGACCGAACTCGTCGACCCATTCGGGATGGGTGTCGTGGATGCTCATCGCGGGCCTCTCGTGGTGGTCGCTGGAGGGCCGCCACCGTAGCACGAATTGTGTACGGCTGTATACAACACTCTCCGGACCGGTACGTTTGGCAGACGATGAGCGGACGAGCGCCATACCGCAAACGCGAGGACGTCACGGCCGCCATCCTCGGAGCAGCTGAAGACCTGCTCGCCACACGTTCGCCATCTGAGGTATCGCTGCGCGAGATCGCCCGGCGCGCCGGGGTGCAGCACTCGTTGATCACCCGACATTTCGGAACCAAAGACAACCTCGTTGCCGCGGTGGTGCAACGCACGCTTGCGGCGCAGGACGAGGCGCTTGCCGATACCGAGTCAGCAGCTGACGCGTTCACTGCAGCGCTCGAACACATCGCCGCCCACCCGGCGAGCTACCAGGCGGTCGCCCGAGCTGTCATCGATCCGGAGCGGCGCTCGGCAGGCGATCTCCCGACGGCCGGCTTCGAGATGATCCGCGAGCGTCTCGCCAACGATGGGCAGCTCCCCGACGACATCGACGTCGACATCGCGGCGGTGGCGTTGATGGCCTTTGCGTCCGGTTGGGGGTTCCTCGAAGACCGCTGGCTGGCGACCGCCGGTCTCGGCGATGCCGACCGAGCTGTCGCCCGCGAGCAGGTGGCCCTGCTGATGCAGCGCCTGCTCGGTCCCGTCTGACCCGGCCTCGACGGTTGGCGATCGAACGTCGGCTACCAAGCCACGGCTATCGAACGTCGGTCGGGCCGTACTCGGCGCGGATGTCGGCAAGCGGGCGGTCGAGCTGCTCTTCCCACTTGGTGAAGTGCAGGTTCTTCCAGCTTTGGCCCTTCAACCAGCCGTCGCTGATCGCATCCATCACGGTGGCGATGTACGACGGGTTGACAAAGGCAACGTGTGCCGTCGTGACCGCAATACGCATGGCGTGGTAGGTAGTGCGCAGCTGGGCGTGGTGGAAGCCGGCCATGCCGAGTTCGCCGACGACGTCGGAGGAGAACCCGGTAATCGTGTGCAAGTAGTCGTGCAGCATGAAGCCGCGCAGGAACGCGTACTTGACGTCGTCGGGCATCCGGTCGAGACGTCCGGCATCGACCAGGTTGTAGAAGTACTCGTGCTGGTTGCGGGCCAGGTTGGGCTCGAGATTGTTGTCGACGATCCAGTGCTTGTAGGCGTGGCCGAGTGACCCGTCGGGGCACTGCTCGAGATCATCGAGGGTGATCACGGGCGGCAAGTACTGCTCGTCGAGGAACGCGTCGGCGCCGGGAAGTGCGCGCAAGTTGTCGGCGTACTGATCGATGGCCGATTGCGGGGCCGTCGCCCACCAGTCGTGTACCAGGCCCATCACGTGGGTCTTGATCGGATCGTCGGCGTTCTTCATGAACAGCTCGGCGATGTCGCGGTCGATCACTGGCTGGTAGTCGGCGATGGCGGTGGTCATTGGTGGCTCCTTGGGATGCATGGTCGCCATTGCGACGATGCGGTGGATCAATCTCTTATTCAGAAGTGTTGAACAACATATTCAGAAATTCTGAACAAGTCAACCCCGTTGTGTCGATCGCCGCCTACGATCGAGGCATGCCCGCCACGGCACCGAGACGGATGAGTCGTTCCGATCGTCGGGCGAGCCTCCTGGCCGCCGCTGCGCAGGTCATCAGCGATGCGCCGGGCGAGCGGCTGTCGTTCGAGGCGGTGGCTGCCGCGGCCGGGGTGTCGCCGACGTTGCCCTACAAGTACTTCGACTCGATCGAAGACATCACCCTCGAGCTGTACGCAGCGACGGTCGCCGACGTCGATGCGCGCATCGACGATTTGTTGGCCGACCCGGGCGTGTCGTTCGACGACACGTTGCGATCGTCGTTTCTGATGTGGTGCGAGCAAGTGGAGCGCGACGACTTCTTGTTCGTCCGCTTGGCGGAGGGTGCCAATGCCGCCGATCTCGCGCGCAGCGTTCGCCGGCGCCGCGAGCGCGCTGTGGGTACCTGGGCTGAGGTGTTGGTTGCCGAGTTCGGGCTCGACGACGTGACTGCCCGGCTGCTGGCCGCGTCGATCACCACGTCGGCATCGGCGATGGTGCAACGTGTCTTCGCCGATCGTCTCGAGCGCACCGCCGTCGCCGAGCTCTTGGTGGTCGTCGCCCGTGCCCAGTGCGCATCCGCCGTCGCAACGGGCATGTCCATCGACCCGACGCCGCGGTGACGTTCAGGCCGTCGTCCGGCTGCGCGCTGCCGCCTCGAGGTCATCCACGAATCCGTTGAACCCCTTGTTCATCGGTCGGCCCAACATCGCCGCCACCAGAAACGACAGCGGTCCACCCTTGGGTTGGTAGTCGTAGCGCATCGTGAAGGCGGTTCCGGCGCCGGCCGCCTCGGCCAGGGTGAAGGTCATCGTGGCGTGTTTCACCGGCAGTTTGGTGATCTCGTCGACGTCGATCACCATTCGCTCACCGTCGTTCCACTCGGCGATGGTCTCGCGCAGCGTGGCGCCGGGCGTGAGCTCGCACTGGCGGATGGCGCCGACTCCGCTTGTGGTGTCGCCGATCGAGTAGCTCCGTTCGACACCGGTGTTCCAGCTGTCGATGTTCGGGTAGTCGGCGAGTACCGCCCACACGTTCGCGGGGGAGGCGGCGACGGTTCGCTGGATCGTGATGTTGTTCATGTCCGCCAGCCTGAGGTCGGCCACCGACAACATGCTGTCGGTGTTTGCGAGGTTCTCGGTTGCAGGATCGCTGTGTGAGCAAGTGCTCGAACGACGACGGGGCACCGCAGCCGAGCTGAACTGCGTTGCTTGGCGCTGGGTGCTGATCGACGTGTGCGTCAGCGGCAGACGTTGCGCATCGTGCCGATGCCCTCGATCGTGGTGGTGATCACGTCGCCGGCGCGGAGGAACTGTCCGCTTGCGGCGCCGACTCCGTCGGGCGTGCCCGTGAAGATGATGTCGCCGGGTTCGAGGGTGGCGTGCGCGGAGATGTATTCGATCAACGTCGAGACGTCGAAGATCAGGTCGGCCGACGTGCCGTCTTGTCGGCGCTCATCGTTGACGTCGCAGGTGATCGCCAACGCGTCGCGGTCGGGGAGGAGATCGGGCGACACCATCACCGGGCCGATCGGCCCGTAGCTGTCGCGCGACTTGCCGAGGTCGAAGTGCGGCGGCGAGGCCGCGAACTGCAGCGCACGATCGGAGATGTCTTGGCCGGCTGTGGCGCCGGCGACGTAGTCCCATGCGTCGGCTGCGGGGATGTCGCGTCCGCCGCGTCCGATCACCACCACCAGCTCGGCCTCGTAGTCGACCGCCTCGCCGCGCAACTCCACGTCGGCGTGCGGCCCGGTGATGCAGTTGGTGAACTTGGTGAATACCAGCGGAACCTTCGGTGGCTCCATCTGCGACTCGGCCACATGGCTGGAGTAGTTCAGTCCGATGGCGAAGCTCTTCGGCGGGCGCGGCACCGGCGGACCGAGCACTCCATCGTCGAGCCGACCGGTCGGATCGGACCCGATGGCGGCGATTGCCGACGTCGATGCACTCCACGCGCTCGACGCCACCCTCGGCGATCGCGAG
>JBCBSO010000457.1:0-3769 GCA_039819205.1 Actinomycetota bacterium | reverse complement strand
CTTCGAGTAGGGCAGGCAAGCCACCTTGCTCCCAGGTGGTGGCGAACGATCCGCCCCATCCGTGCACCATCACCACCGGCGTCGACCCCGTACTCATGACCGCCCACCCTACGATTGTCAGCTGTTTCCGCTTCGGTGCAGTGTTGCCGATAGTGTCTCCCAGCCGATGACGACAGCGGTACCGCAGGGAACCGTGGTGGCGATCGACGGGCCGGCTGGTGCCGGAAAGAGCACCGTCGGGCGGCGCCTGGCGACAGTGCTCGGCCTGGGGTATCTCGACACCGGCGCGATGTACCGGGCGGTCACCGTGGCCGTGCTTCGGCGAGGCGTCGATCCATCCGATGATGCTGCGGTGGCCGAGGTGAGCCGAACCATCGACCTGCAGCTCGATGACCACCAGGTGGTCGTCGACGGTGTCGATGTGACCGTCGAGATTCGGGGTCGTGACGTTACTGGTGCGGTCAGCGCGGTCGCCGCCAACAGCGCCGTGCGGCGCGAGCTCGTGGCACGACAGCGGGCGTGGGTCGGCGACCAGGGCGGCGCCGTGGTCGAGGGCCGCGATATCGGCACCGTGGTGTTCCCACACGCGCTCCTCAAGGCATACGTCACCGCCTCGCCGCGAGTGCGTGCCGAGCGACGAGTGGCCGAGATCGGTGGCTCGGTCGACGACGTCGAGGCGTCCATCGTCGAGCGCGACCGCAAGGACTCCTCACGCGCCGACAGTCCGCTGCGCGCTGGCGCCGATGCCGTCACGGTCGACACCAGCGACCTGCCGATCGAGGCGGTGGTCGAGGAGCTCGTCGGAGTAGTGCGGTTGCGCATCGCGGCTGCGGAGGAGGAGCCGTGAGCGATCACGACGCCGGATCGACGAACACGCACCTCGCCGGCCACTCGCGGGTGGCGCTTGCGTTCTATGCGCTGGTTCGGGGGCTGGTGCACATCGTGGTGGCCATGGTCACCCGCATTCGGATCAGCGGGCGCACGAATCTCCCTGCCGATGGCGCCTACGTCATCGCCCCGGTACATCGCAGCTACATCGACACGCCGATCGTCGCTTGCATCACCCGGCGCCGGATCCGTTTCATGGGCAAACAGGAGATGTGGAAGTACCCCCGTATCGGGTGGGTCTTCTCGGCGCTCGGCGGGTTCCCCGTGGCCCGCGGGAGCGCTGATCGTGAGGCGTTGCGCCGATGCATCGCCGTGCTCGAACAGGGCGAACCGTTGGTGCTGTTCCCTGAAGGTGAACGAAAGGATGGCCCGATCGTGCAGCCGCTGTTCGACGGCGCAGCATTTGTCGCCGCACGGGCCCGCGTCCCGATCGTGCCAGTGGGGATCGGGGGTTCAGCGCGGGTGATGCCGCGCGGCGCGAAGCGGATCTACGCACGCAAGGTGCATGTGGTGATCGGCGAGCCGATCGTTGCCGAAGTCAGCGAACGTGGCCGCGTTTCGCGGCGGGCGATCGCCGACATGACCGAGCGGCTATCGGTCGATCTGCAGCGCCTCTTCGACGAAGCGCAATCACGCGTCGGCTGAGCGATCGAGACAGCGTCTCGGGTACTCAGCGTTGCTCGAGGAACGCCGTCAGCGCGGCGCTCAGCGCCGGTGGGTCGTCGACACCACAGAGTTCCCGCGCTGAGTGCATCGACAGCTGGGCGACGCCAACGTCGGCGGTGGCGATGCCGAGCCGTGTTGCCGTGAGTGGTCCGATGGTCGATCCGCACGGCATGTTGTTGCGCGACACGAACACCTGCCACGGCACCCCGGCGGTGTCGCATGCACGTTGGAAGCGCTCCGCCGTGGCGGCCGACGTCGCGTACCGCTGGTTGGCGTTGACTTTGATCACCGGTCCGGCATTGAACATCGGTTGGTGCCCTGGTTCGTGACGGTCGACGTAGTTCGGATGGAGCGCATGAGCGTTGTCGGCAGAGATGCACGCTGAACCGGCGAACGATCGCGCCAGATCGTCGGCAGCGCCGCCGCGCCCAGCGACGAGCCGCCGCAAGACGGTGTCGAGGAACGGACCCGCCGCACCGCTCGTGCTGGCTGAGCCGACTTCCTCGTGATCGTTGAGCACGATCACCGCGCCGTGCCCATTGGGTGTCGCCGAGCTGAGTGCTGTGGCCGCGGCCCAGCACGACAGCAGGTTGTCGAGGCGCCCCGACGCGAGCATCGAACGGTCGGCCCCGATGACGGCAGCGCCCTGCGCCTCGTAGAGGCACAGCTCCCACCATGTCGGCGACGTATCGAGGCCGGCGCTCGCCGCGAGCCACTCGGCGAAGTCGTCGGGACCGTCGGGAGCGATGCTCCACACGGGAAGCAGGTGCCGTTGGGTGTCGAGCTTGAGCCCATCGGTGTTGACGCCGCGATCGAGATGGACCGCGAGCTGCGGCACCCGGGCGATCGGTGCGTGGCTGTCGAACAAGATCGGTGCGCCGTCGGCATCGAGAACGATGCCGGCCACGGCCAGGTCGCGATCGAGCCAGGTGTTGTTGAGGATGCCGCCGTAGGTCTCGACGGCGAGTTGTCGCCACCCGCCGACGCCGGCGTCGGGGTGTGGTTTGACGCGCAGGCACGGCGAGTCGGTGTGCGCGCCAACGATGTGTAGTGGAGCGCTCGGCGCCAGCCCGGACGGGATGTGCCAGGCGATCAGCGCGCCGCCGCGGACGACCAACCCGCGTTCGGGCACGGTGGACCATGCGGCGGTCTCGTCGAGCGTCGAGTACCCGTCGAGGCGAGCGCGTACCGACTGTACGGCGTGCCACGGTGACGGCGAGTCGTCGAGGAAGGCGATCAGATCGTCGAGCGCGCGTGGGTTCATCGAGTGCTAGACAACCAGAAGTGGCTCGCAGAACGAAGATCGTGGCGACGATCGGCCCAGCGACCGACGTCGCCAGTGTGCTGCGTGACACGCTGTCTGCTGGCGTCGACGTGGTTCGGCTCAACCTCAGCCACGGTGCGCTCGAGGAGCATCGCGCCCGCCTGCGCGAGGTGCGCGCCTGCGCCGCAGCCATCGGGCGGCCGGTGGCCGTGTTGGCCGATCTACCCGGCCCCAAGATTCGCGCCGGACACTTCCCGCACGGCGGGGTCGACCTCAGCCCTGGCAGTCTGATCCGTCTGGTGGCCGGCGACGGCACCAGTGACGCCGGAACGATCTCGGTGCCATACGCAACGCTGCTCGATGACCTCGACCCCGGCGCTCGGGTGCAGCTGGGTGACGGAGCGATCTCGATGACGGTCACCGACATGCAGGCCGACGCAGCGCTGGCCCGGGTGGACACCGGTGGGCACACCAACGGCGAACCCGGCGTGCACCTCTCGTCGGAGACGCTGCGCCTACCAACGCCGACCGAGGAGGATCTCGAGCTAGCGGCGGCGATGTGCGCCGAGGACGTCGACTATCTGGCCGTGTCGTTCGTGCGGGCGGCGGCCGATGTCGAGCGCGTCCGCGATGTGGTTGGGGGTCAAGCCGAGCTGGTCGCCAAGATCGAGACGCGGGCGGCAATCGACGTGCTCGACGAGATCATCGACGTGAGCGACGCCTTGATGGTCGCCCGCGGCGACCTGGGGATCGACTGTCCGGTCGAAGATGTGCCCCACCTACAGAAGCGCATCATCCGGCGCTGCGTGGAGGCCGGTGTCCCGGTGATCACGGCTACCCAGATGCTGGAGTCGATGATTCATGCACCGTCGCCGACGCGCGCCGAGGTCAGCGACGTGGCCAATGCGGTGTTCGACGGAACCGATGCGATCATGTTGTCGGACAACATGA
>JBCBSO010000456.1:0-3795 GCA_039819205.1 Actinomycetota bacterium | reverse complement strand
GAGCGAGCTTCCCGGCGACCTCAGCGGCGTGGTTGGCGTCACCGCTGGCGCCTCGGCGCCCGAAGTACTCGTCCTCTTCGGTCACGTCGACGAGCTCGACACCGCCGACCGGCGACAAGAAGTGGATGACCTGGTCGACGAGTTCTTCGGGCGCCGAGGCGCCAGCGGTGACGCCAACCACGCCGCTGAGGTCGCCGGTCGGCGGTGTCGAGCTCGTCGACGTGACCGAAGAGGACGAGTACTTCCCTCCCCCGCGCAACATCCGCGAGCTGCAAGACGCGATCGAGACCGCAGCGACCACCATGCTCGGCGGCAGCGTCCTGCATCGGCCGGCGATGGACGATCGGTCCCTGGGCGCGAGCGACGTGCTCGCCGCGCTCGCCGACTAGCGACCGACAGCGACTACCCGCGGCATGCATTCGACCACCGAGGCGTCGACAGCAGCCGACCGACCCAGTTCGACGTCGCACGGGCGGGCCACGCGATGGGGCCGCCTGACCGCACGGCAGGTCAATCTGCTGCTCGAGGCGCTCGTATTCGTCGCTCTTCTCACCGGGGCGGGATCGTGGATGGTCAGCGATCGATGGGTCGGTTGGGTGGCGACCACCCATGCCGTCGCCGGCCTCGCGCTGGCGATCGTGGTGCCGGCCAAGCTCCGAGGGTCGGTCCGAACGGGGTTCCGCCGTCGTCGCACGACCCGCTGGCTCTCGACCGTCTTCGGGGTGCTCGTGCTGGCCGCGCTGATCGTTGGCGTGCTGCACACCACCGGCCTGTGGTTCGGCGTCGGGCCATGGAGTGCGCTGTGGACCCACCAGCTGCTCTCATTCGTGATCGTTCCGTTCTTCGTGTGGCACCTCGTGTCGCGTCCGGTTCGTCCCAAGGTGACCGACATCGACCGTCGGGCGGCGATTCGTACGGGCGTAATCGCCGGTGGCGCGGCGGGCGTGTACGTCGCGCAGCGTGTGCTCTCGGGAGACGATCGCCGGCAGACCGGCTCGCGCGAGATCGCGTCGTTCGACCCGGCGAACATGCCCAGAGTGTCGTGGATCAACGACACTCGGCCCGACAACACCGCTGCCGATGCGTGGGAACTGCGCGTCGATGGCGAGCCGATGTCTATCGCTGCGCTCTGGGAACGAGCTCGTCCCGTCGCGGCAGTGCTCGACTGCACTGGCGGATGGTGGAGTGAGCAACATTGGGACGCTGTTGCACTCGACGTGCTGATCGCCCGACCGTCGGGGCGCAGCGTGCGCGTGTTGTCGTCGACCGGATACGACCGCTACATCGGCACCAACGCCCTCGACCGCACCTACCTGGCGGTCGGCTACGGCGGTCAGCCGCTCCGGGCCGGCCACGGAGCGCCGGTGCGCTTGATCGTTCCCGGCCGTCGCGGGCCGTGGTGGGTCAAGTGGGTCACGTCGGTGAGCGACTCCGACCGCCCCACATGGATGCAGCCGCCACTGCCATTGGCGTAGCCAGACACCAGACGCGCCGGTGGCCCGGACGAACGCGTTCGTCCGGGCCACCGATCACGCGGCGATGGGCGGGGGGATCCTCGAGCCGACCGCTCGGGTGAGCCATTGCCGTGCGGGCACGGCAAGCCCGGTCGCAACGGCGACGGCCAGCGCAGCGAGCGGCAGCGCAATGATGGACACGGGCGACGGCGGCCGTCAGGGCCACGACAAGTGCCAGGAACCACAGCCCCAGCAGCATGGCCGACATCGCCGACGGGCTCGCCGGGGTGAGGCGGTGGAGGAATGTCGGTGCAGATCTCATGGGTGTGATCATGCTGATCCTCGACACTTCGATCCATGGTGCCCACCGGTGAGTTGGCCCGGGGGTTTGCCCTACCTCCCTCAGTGCAGTCGACAGCGTCGAACTGCTCGATGAGGCGATCAACTACTCTCGGCGCTCGGCGGCCTGCGGTGGGCAGGCCTGATCGGGCGGAGGAATCAACATGTGGCGTGCACGGTGGGCAGCGATCGGAGCTGCCGTGGCGGTGTGTCTCGGAGCTGGTGGCTTCGGTCTCGTACAAGCAACCATCGACGCTGGCGAACGACCAGTCCTGATCAACATCAACCCGTGCCGGATCACCGACACACGCGGGCCGGACAACATCGGACCCCGCAGCACCGCGATCGGTGCGGGCGAGACGTACACGATCAGCGCGCACGGCACCAACGGCAATTGCCAATTGCCCTCGACCGCCACGGCGTTGTCGTTGAACGTCACTGCCGTCGGCGCCACCGAGCAGACCAACGTGCGCGTCTTCCCCGCCGGTGGCGCATTGCCGACGGCTTCCAATCTCAACCCGTCTCCGGGCAGCCCGCCCGTGCCGAACGCGGTGACCGTCGGTCTGTCGTCCGACGGTGAATTCAACGTGTTCAACTTCAACGGTCAGGTCGATCTGGTGATCGACGTCAGCGGCTTCTACGAGGACCACAACCACGACGACCGCTACTACACGAAGGACGAGACGTACACGCGAGCCGAGGTCGATGCCGCCATCGACGAGACGTATACGCAAGCTGAGGTCGATGCTGCGATCGACGACGCGATCGAAGCGGCACTGGCCTCACAGAACAACGGCGACGACACCGGCGTCGAGGTCGTCCCGATCAACTACCGCGGCAACGAGGCAGACGAGTTCACGCTGGTCGAGATGAACGGCATTACCGTCCAGGTCGAGTGCCTGAGTGGGTCATTCGAAGCGATCGAGGTCGTCACCGCAGTGGCTGGCGGCGAGATCTCGTCCGTCTCGTTCGACCCGTCAGACCCGTCCGACGACACGCTCACCTTGGGCAACTACGACGGCAATTTCCAGGTCGGCGACGTGTTTGCCGCCAGCGGTGACCTCTCGTTCAACGGTCGGCAGACCACGATCACCTACATCGCCCCCGACGGCGCCAATGTGACGGTGCTGCTCGTTTCCGGCGGCATCGTGGGCGGTGCGGACTGTGTCGTCAGCGGGTTCGCCATTGGCGCGCCGCCGGCCAGCTCCTGACCGTCCCGACGCATCCAGTCCCCGGCACTAGTTACGCGGTACCTCCGACCACGGGACCTCGCGGTCGACGCGCACGTCGCCGGGCAGACCGAGGACACGCTCGCCGAGGATGTTCTTCATCACCTCGGTCGTGCCACCCTCGATCGAGTTCGCTCGGCTGCGGAGGAACGCCTTCTGCAGCGTGTCGGCACCCATCGCAGTTTCGGGGCGAACCATCTCGTAGCTGCCGTAGAGCAGGCCGTCGGCGCCGAGCAGGTTCATCACCTCGTCATAGATGTCCTTGTTCAAGTCGGCTGAAGCCATCTTGCCGATCGACCCCTCGGGGCCCGGATCGCCCGACTTGCGCATCTGGTTGGCCCGAATGTTCGTCAGCCGCAGCACCTCGGCGCGGGCCCACAACTTCATCACGTCGTCGCGAGCGACCGGAGTCTTGGCTTCGTCGGGCAGGTCGTTCCACGCATTGACGAGAGAAGCGATCGTGCCCGAACCCTTGGCGGGAATGGTGCCGCCGATCGACACCCGCTCGTTCATCAACGTGGTCAGCGACGCCCGCCAGCCATCACCGGGCTTGCCAAGCATCTCGTTGTGGGCGATGCGCGTGTCGGAGAAGAACACCTCGTTGAATTCGGCTTCGCCAGTCATCTGGCGCAACGGGCGGATCTCCACCGTCGGATCCTGCATGTCGACCACGAATGCGGTGAGGCCAGCGTGCTTCACCGCCTGCGGGTCGGTGCGCACTACGAGCAAGCCCCACTTCGACAGATGGGCCAGCGTGGTCCACACCTTCTGCC
>JBCBSO010000455.1:0-3802 GCA_039819205.1 Actinomycetota bacterium | reverse complement strand
GTGGCCGTAGTCGTCGACGAACACGGCGCCACCGTCGACACCGCGTATGTCGAACCGACGAGCGACACCGCCGAAACGCGCCAGCGCGCTCGCCGCAGCCTCGATGTCGACGCCGATCTCCAGCGCGAGGGCGATCGCACCGGTGGCGTTGACCACGTTGTGGATGCCGCGCAATGGCAGCTCGATTTCGCCGATGCGAGTCCCACGGCGCTCGACGCCGAACGTGAACGCGCCACCGATGGGCCGGACGTCGACGGCGCGCACGTCGGCATCGGCGTGCAGCCCATAGGTCGTGGCGCCGTGGCGTGCGCCGATCTCGCGGGCGATGGGATCGTCGGCACAGACTGCGCTGGGGCCCTGGACCTGGCCGACGTATCGGTCGAAACTGGCGACCACCTCATCGAACGTGCCGAAGTGATCGAGATGGTCGACCTCGACGTTCGTCAGCACCGTTCCGTACAGCGGCAGTTCAAGATGTGTGCCGTCGCTCTCGTCGGCCTCGACGACGAGCCACTTCCGGCCAGTCCACTGCGCGCCGGTACCGAGGTCGGCGACGTCGCCACCGACAATGAAACTGGGCCGCAGTCCAGCCTCGGCGAGGATCAGCATGAGCATCGAGGTCGTGGTGGTCTTGCCGTGTGTGCCGGCAACGGCGAGCGATTGGGCACGAGCGCAGATCGAGGCGAGCATCCCGGCACGGCTCAGCACTGGGACCCCAGTGCGGCGCGCTTCGTCGAGTTCGATGTTGGTCGCCGGGATCGCCGTGGAACCGGCAACGGCATCGACGCCGTGCACGAACGCCCGGTCGTGCCCGACATGTGTGGTCACGCCCGCCGCGCGCAGTCTCTCCAACACCGGGTGATCGCGCAGGTCCGAGCCCGACACGTGGTGTCCCATCTCGGCGAGGGCGATCGCCAAGGCGCTGATCCCCGGACCCCCAACACCGACGAGATGGAGTCGATGCGGAATCGACAGGTCGAGCGGGGGCGTTGGGGGGCTGGTCGCCACTGGGTCGTCAAGCAGACTGGTCACGCTGTTCCGATGCTATGGCGATCCGCTCGATGAGATCGGCCAATGCACCGGAACGGTGAAGATCGCCACGGCGAGCTGCGGCGGCACCGAGGTTGCGTCGGGCATCGTCATCGCGGCGGAGGCGCTCGATGTGTTCGCCGAGCGTGTCAGCATCGCGCTCGGCGATGAGGAGTGCCCCGCCGACCTCGGCGAGCCACTGCACGTTGTCGGTCTGATGATCGTCGGCTGCACCCGACCACGGCACAAGCAACGCCGGTGTTCCCGTGACCGCCACCTCATGCACCGTCGAGGCACCACCGCGGCCAACGAGTACGTCGACCGCTGCGTACATCGACGCCATGTCGGGCTCGAATCCGACGACCTGGTGTACCACCCCGTCCGCTTCGCTCTCGGCGATCTCGTCGAGGTCGCTTTCCGCGACGCTCATATTCTGAACAAACCGAGCCCCAGCGACGTGGCGGACGGCGAGTTGACCGTCGTCGGCGCGTTCGGCGATGTACCGCTGTATCGCGTCGTTGAGTACGCCCGAGCCAAGCGAGCCGCCCATGACGCCCACGACGAAACGGTCGTGAGGAATTCCCAGTGTCGCGCGGGCGGCCAACCGATCAGCGGCGCGGTCGACGTCGAGGATCCGCTGACGAACCGGCGCACCGGTCACGGTCGCTCGCGGCAGTGGGGAACGATCGAAGGCCACCGCTGACGCTGCGGCCCATCGAGCAGCGAGGCGGCTGGCGCGGCCCGGCGTACGGTCGTATGACACGACCACGACGGGGATTCCCAGCCGACGGGCGGCGAACACCGGAGGCAGGCTGGCGTACCCGCCGACCGACACGACGACCTGCGGTTGCAGCTCGCGCAGGAGGGCGATGGCTGCCCGCGTGCTGCGCGCCATCTTCGGGCCGAACGATACGTTCCGCCGCAGTGCGTCGCGACCGAGCGAACGTTGCAGTCCATCAACCTCAAAGAACGTGTGTGGAAAGGGTGACTGCGGCAACATCTCGGTCTCGACTCCGCGTCGTGCTCCGACGTAGTGGATCTGCGCTGCGGGGTAGCCCCGAGCGACGAGCGCTTCCGCGACCGCGAGCGCCGGGAGGACGTGACCCGCCGTGCCGCCACCAGCGACGACGGCGAACGTTCCGGCAGTGGGCGGTGGGCTCACGTCCGTGAAATGCGGCGAGTCACGCTGAGCAACAGCCCGACCGCCACCATGCTGACGAACAGCGAGGTGCCGCCCGCCGAGAAGAACGGCAGTGTCAAGCCGGTCACCGGCAGCACGCCGGTGACGCCGCCCAGGTTGATGATCGTTTGCACCCCGAACCACGCCGCGATTCCCCCGGCCAGGAACATGCCAAAGGGGTCGCTGGCGGCGAGCGCTGTCTGGATACCGAACCAGATCAGCATGATGAACCCGCCGATCACTGCAGCAGTGCCGATCATGCCGAGTTCGTCGGCGATCACGGCGAAAATGAAGTCGCTGTGGGCGTATGGGAGATAGCCGAGCTTGCCTCTGCTGCCGCCGATGCCCGAGCCGCCGAGTCCGCCGGCCGCCATGCTCAAGAAGCCTTGATAGGTCTGGTAGGCGAGGTGATCACGCTCTTCGGCGACGTTCAGGAACGCCGTGAAGCGGTCGAGGCGGCGCGGGCTCGACGCCACGAACAGCAGGGCCACCGTGACGGCCCCGGTGGTCATCCCGGCGAGCGGCATCAGAGGCACGCCTGCGACCCACGCCACGGACAAAACGATCGCTCCGAGGACCACCGCTGATCCGAGGTCGCCCTGCGCAAGGCTGAGTCCGGCGGCGGTGGCAGCGATCACGGCGAGCAGACCGAGCGTTCGTCGATCGCCGAGACGGTCTCGACGATTCGCCAGTATCGCTGCGGCCAACACCACCACGGCCAGTTTCAGGAATTCGGACGGCTGAACGCTGAGCGGTCCGACACGCACCCACGACCGCGCGCCGTTCACGGTGGCGCCGAGTGCCGGGGTGAACGGGACGATCATGGCGAACGCGGCGAGCGCGGCCAACGGGATCGCCAGCCGCCGCCACCAGTGGTATGGAACCCGTGCGGCGATCACCATGCCAACGACACCGAGGCCTGCCCACATCGCCTGCCGGCTGAACACACGGTACGGCGAGTTCCCAAGGTTGGCTTCGGTGGCCGCAGACGCCGACAGCACCATCACCAGTCCCAAGGTGACGAACACGGACACGACCGCAATGATCCCGTACCAGATCGCCGGTGGTGGTCCGAGCGGCGTGTGCACTTCCGTGGCCAGCTGCGTGTCGCGTGCGCTCGACCTACGGCGAATCGCCGGAAGCCGCCGCGTGGGCGTCGGTCGGGGGCCGCCGTGCAGCCGCTCCAGCGTCGCCAGGCGACGGTCGCGCACGGTGCGCGGGCCGGGGTCAGCGGTCATGGTCATCGCGGTGCTCCGTTCGTCGTGTGGTCACGGTCAGTGGTCTCGTCGTGGGCGTCGTTGTGCATGTCGAGCACGAGCCGGCGGAAGTGGTCGCCGCGCGCTTCGAATCCGCGGTAGGAGTCGAAGCTGGCGCATCCAGGCGATAGCAACACCGTGCTGCCAGCGGTGGCGTATCGACCGGCTCGATCGACGGCCTCGGCGAGATTGGCGGCTCGCTCGCGCACCTCGACGGCGGCGAAGGCATCGAGCACACGCCCGGCGGTGTCACCGATGGCGATCACTGCATCGACGGCGTGCGGCGCCACCGCCATCGCGCCGAGGTCGACTCCTTTGTCGTACGGTACGACAAAGG
>JBCBSO010000454.1:0-3816 GCA_039819205.1 Actinomycetota bacterium | reverse complement strand
CGGTGATCTTCGTCGTCGGACTCGTTGCGTTCATCATGTGGGAGCTGCGTACCCCCGAGCCGATGATGGACGTCCGCCTGTTCACCAACCGCACCTACAGCTTGGCGATCGGCACGATCTTCGTGTGCCTGTTCAGCGCCTACGGGATGCTGTTGATGCTCACGCAGTATTGGCAGAACGTCATCGGCTTCTCGGTGCTCGTCACCGGGCTACTGATCTTGCCGTTCTCATTGTGGCAGATCTTCCTCGGACCTCGGGTGGGTGGATGGGTGGCGCAGGTCGGCAGTCGGCCGCTCGTGTTGTTCGGACTGGGCGGCGTGGTCGTCGGACTCGTGATCGCTGTGCTCGGCATCGGAGTGAGTCACGGCGTGGTCGTCGTCGGCGGGAGCGTCGTCGGACTGGGCTTGGCGTTTGCGATGACCCCGACCACCGCGATGGCGATGAGCAGCGTGTCAGAGGATCGCGCCGGGATGGCCTCGGGGATCATGAGCTCACAGCGGGCGATCGGTTCGATGGCCGGGTACGCGGTCCTCGGCACGGTGTTGGCGAGCTGGTTGGGAGCGAGCCTCGACGACAGCCTCACCACGGTGATTCCTGACGCGCAAGAACGCGAGATGGCGACTGAGGAGATCATCGACGCGGCGAACCCGCGGGCCTTTTCAGCGTCGATCGTGCCGCAGAACGAGATCGACGGCTCGAGCACGTCGACCGCCGACGAGGTGGCCGATGCCGCCGAGCTCGACTTCCGGCGTGGCATTCAGTTAGCCATCGGCCTGGCGGCGACACTGTCAGCAGTCGTCTTGCTGCTGTGCTGGCGATGGTTGCCGAGCAAGAGTGAGCTCGCCGCCGAAGAGGCAGCGAGCTCACGGGCGACGCGTGCGCCGCCGGAGGACGAGTAGCCGTCGTCGGATCAGTTGTTCAGCCAGGAGAACGACTGGAGGGTCTGTCGTACCTGGTTGTCGAAGCTATTCACGGCCGGTACTGCTTCAAGATCGGCGGGAACAGCTACGAGGTCTCCGTCGGCTTCGGGCGCCGCAAGTGGCATCGCGGTGATCGCCATCTCGCCGTCGGCGGGTTGCTCGATCGACCCCTCGCTGTCGGGGATGTAGATCGCAGATGCGGCCCCGGCAGCGGGGATCATGAGGGCGGCAGCGGCGGCGGTGGCGAGGGCAACTCGGCGGATGTTCTTCATGGTCGTGCTCCTGTCTCGGGGTCTCGTTCGTGTCGGGCTTGTGGGCAACTCCCACACTGCGCCAGCGCGCCTGAAGCGCGCTTGTCCACAAGCTGAGGCGAACCCGAAATCCGCCGCGCTTGAGGATCTCTTGACCGTCCGCCAGACGGCGTCGGTCGGGCCAGCGCGTCGGTTGGGCCAGACGGCGTGGGTTGACTGAGACGGCGTGGGTTGGGTCAGTGCGTCGGTTCGGTCACGGTGACGTCGACGTCGGCGACGCCGTCGATCCACCCGTGCAACCGATCGCCGGGTGACACCGGCCCAACGCCAGCCGGCGTGCCGGTCATGATGAGGTCACCCGGCGCGAGCCGCACGTACGTGGACAGCTCGGCAACGATCTCGGCGGGACTCCAGATCATCTGAGCGAGGTCGCCGCGCTGACAGGGGCGCCCGTTGACGTCAAGCGCAATCGCCCCCGAGCTTGGGTGTCCGCTGTTGTCGGCGGGGACCACTGCGGACATCGGCGCGGCCCCGTCGAATGATTTGCCGACCGTCCATGGCCGTCCGGCGTCTTTGGCCGCCGACTGCAGGTCGCGACGCGTCATGTCGAGCCCAACGACGTAGCCGTACACGTGATCGAGCGCGTTCTCGCCAGAGAGTGACGCCCCGCCGCTGCCGATCGCCACGACGAGTTCGATCTCGTGGTGCACATCAGCAGTCCGTGGCGGATACGCGAAGTCGTCGCCGGGCTGCACGATGCAGGACGGCGACTTCTCGAAGAAGAACGGCGGTTCTCGCTCGGGGTCGTGACCCATCTCGATCGCGTGCTCGGCGTAGTTGCGGCCGACGCAGAACACACGATGCACCGGGAACCGTTGCACCACACCGACGATCGGCAGCGACACCGGCGCCGGCGCATGGATCACGGGCGTTCGTGACGGGAGGTCCGCCACCGCACCGTGCTCGACAAGGTTGGCCAGGGCGTCGACGACGTCGCCGTCGCTGGTCTCGCCCGTCAGTAGGAACCGAAACCACAGCGGACCCACCACCGTTTCGATGATCGCGCTCGGGTCGACGTTGGCGGGCAACTCACCCCGAGCAACGGCGCGGCGCACGATGGGTTCGGCCAGGGCAACGCGTCGCCGCATGAACGAGTGCACCGCGTCGGCAAGCTCCTCGGAGTACGCCGCCGCGGCAACAATCGACACCGACCGGCGCGCACCACCGACCGACGAGATGTTGGCGGTGACCGACTGGCCCAGCGCAACGAGATCGTCGTGGAGCGAGCCGGTGTCGGGTATCGGCACGTGCGTTTGCGAGTGCAGATCGAGGGCATCGGCGACGAGTTCGGGTTTCGCCGGCCAGCGGCGATACACGGTGGTTTTGTGCACCCCGGCGCGGCGGGCGACGTCGTCGTAGGTGAACCCGTCGTAGCCGTGCTCGTCCAGCAGGTCGGTGGTCGCCGCAAGCACTGCGGCGCGCACACGGGCGGCGCGGCCGCCAGGGCGTTGCTCGCCGACTCGCAGCGGAGCGGAAGACGTCATTCGATCGACACTATCGCCTCGGTTGTTGCTTTTGAGAGGTGGCAGCGGCATGATCTAACGCACTAACCGTTGCGTTACTGATCGGAAGCACTCATGCGCCACGCCATCCAGACCGAGATCACCATCGATGCCCCGCCCGACGTGGTGTGGCGAGCACTCACCGACCTCGAGCGGTACAGCGAGTGGAACCCGTTCATCTTGTCGGCAACGGGAACGGTCGCTGTCGGTGAACGCCTCGTCAACCGACTCCAGCCGCCGGGTGGACGGGCGATGACGTTCAAGCCGACCGTCACCGAGGTCGAGCCCGCCCGTACGTTCGAGTGGCTGGGCCGGCTGCTCGTGCCCGGAGTGTTCGACGGCCGCCACCGATTCGAGCTCGAGCCCACCCCGGGTGGCGGCACACGTATGGTCCACAGCGAGCAGTTCAGCGGGCTCCTGGTCCGCTTGTTGCGGTCGAGTCTCGACACCACCACCGTTGCCGGATTCACGGCGATGAACGAGGCGCTGCGCGACCACGTCGAAGCATCAGCCACCCACCGGTGAGCGAACCGGCGCACTGAGACCACGAGCCGCGTGGCCCACCGATCGCGTGAATCGTTGCGACATGGCAACATGCGGTCGTGCGCAAGTACGTGATCATGGGAGTGCAGGGCAGCGGTAAGGGCACCCAGTCCCAGCTGATGTGCGACCGGTTCGACCTCGTGCACATCGGCGTCGGCGACATGTTCCGCTGGAACGTGCAGCAACACACCAAACTCGGCGCCCAGGTACGCCGCGCCATCGATGCGGGCGAGCTGGTCGGCGACGACGTCGTCGAGGCGGTGGTGCGGGACCGCCTCGCACAGCACGACTGGAACTACGGATTCGTCATCGACGGCTTCCCGCGCAACGCACCACAGGCCGAGTTCTTCCTCGAGAGCTACGACATCGACGCAGTGATCATCCTGGAACTGCCGCGCGCGGAGGTCCACCGGCGCGTGCTGGCGCGCAAGCTGTGTTCGAACTGCGGCCTCGACTACAACCTGATGGCGCATCGCCCCGAGGTAGAGGGCAAGTGCGACGTGTGCGGTGGCACCCTCATCGGCCGCGACGACGACACCC
>JBCBSO010000453.1:0-3817 GCA_039819205.1 Actinomycetota bacterium | reverse complement strand
CCGACCTGATCAAGTACAGCTCGGGAAACGCGCGCCCGAGCGTCGATGGGAGCTTCTTGTTGTCGGCGAGGTCTTTGAAGGTGGCCCCGATCATCTCGGTGAGTGCCGTCCCTCCGATCTGGGCCCGCAGGTACCACTCGCGGTCGGTGGCGGCCCCGCCCCAGTCGCGTGCCGGGTTGTCGTAGTCCGGCGTGCCGTTCGCGGTGTCGGCGGCAAGCGCCGAGGTCGGCGCCGCCGCGATGCCGATCGCCGACGCGGCAATCGCCACGGTGACCAGTAGGCAGAGCAGGTGGCGGTGCCAGGTGCGATCGGGTGGTTTGGCTCGCTGGTGCCCGGGAGTGCTGAGCGCGCGCTGATTGGTCGAGAGGGTCATGGTCGTCTCCGTTGCTGAGTGTTCGATCGGTGGCCAGCGAACACCCGTGAGGTTCTGCGCCGCCTGTTTGCGACCTGCGGGGAACCTTGGGTTCCCCCTGAGCGCACCCTGAACGCGACGAGGCCCGACCGCACTCATGCGGTCGGGCCTCGCGGGCTCGTGGTGGTGGTCGTGAGCCGACGACCGACGATCGTCAGCCCACCGGGACGTCGACGAGCTCCGGCTCGATTTCGGCCGGTGTCGCGACGAACTCGGCGGTGACCGAGACCTCGGCCCCGGCGGGCAGCTCGATCAAGGGACCGGTCGATGCGCCCGCCCACTGGCCGAACCTCGAGGTGGGGCCAGGCAACGGCACGAGCACCCAGCCATACGCCGGCACCTGGTCGGGATCGTCGACGAGGAGGATCTCTGGCGCGGTCACCGTGACCGAGCCGGTCTCGTGCACCGTTCCCACGTAGATGCCGTCGCGGTAGGCGTTGACCGCGCCATCCCCGTCGGCGGTGACGTAGACCGTCGCGGGAGCGACGTCGCTGAACGACGCGGCGATATCGACGAGCTCATCGGGCTGCACGGTGATGGTGGCGTCGGTCGCAGTCCCGGTCGGACTCCAGGCGACGAGGTTTCCGATCGCCAGCACGGCCAGGTCGGCGTCGGCGGCGATTGTCGGATCGGAGGTCAATACGACGTCGACTGGCGACTGGGCGCCGAGCACGACGATCTCGCCGTCGCCTTCGGTGAGTGCGGCCTCTGCGGCGACCCCTTCTTCCCAGATCTGTAGCTCGCCGCCGCCGGCGACCTGGACGCCGATCCCATTCCATGGTTCGGCGAAGCGAGCCCCGATGAAGCTCCACTCGCCGGCGTTGGCGTCGACGGTGGTCGTCCCCTTCACGACGTGATCGTTGCTCCACGTCTCGAACGGCGCGCCGTCGTCGGCCGGGCGCGCGACGAGCGCCCATCCAGATGCCGGAACCTCCCCGGGGTCGCTCGTCAGTGTGACCGTGGTCGGCTCCTGCTCGGCATGGGCACCCGGAAAGAACAGGTCATGTTCGTCCACCGTCTCGACGAGCTGGCCGTCGAGGTACACGTCGATGTGCCCGAGCACCGCGTCGGGCTCGGCACTCGCTTCGCTTGGCTCCTCGAACGCACCGAGCACCGACAGCTGCCACACCGTGTCGTACTCGGGATGGCCGATCAGGCCGTACAGCTCGCGCCGGAACTCCGTGTAGTCGTCGCGCACCTTGTTGGCCTCGTCGAGCCAGTAGTCGATCGACTCCGGCTCGTCGGCCATGTAGTAGCTGTAGTACTCCGCCAGCAGTTCCGCCCCCATCGCCATCGCCCGGTCGACGTACATCGCGCTGTACCAGAGCGTCTCGTAGTACGCATCGCGCTCTTCGGGGGTGTTGCCGAACCGAGCATCGAGTGCCTCGACGTCGAACGCGATCAACGACAACGCGGTCGCCCGCGCGGCGCTGTACGGCCCGGACACGTTCTGTCGGATGCCGTGGAAGTACGTGTCGAGGGTCTCTTTGAACTCGGGGCGGACCGTCCGCCAG
This sequence comes from Actinomycetota bacterium, assembly GCA_039819205.1. GTDB lineage: Bacteria > Actinomycetota > Acidimicrobiia > Acidimicrobiales > Ilumatobacteraceae > JABSQH01. Next base: position 1,891 of record JBCBSO010000453.1, on the reverse strand, counting down.
TCCAGATTGCTCTCGATCTCGACTGCGATGCTCGTCAGCGAGTCGTCGCCGTTGCCGTTGTGTTTCGACTTGAGCGTCGTCACCAGGCTGGTCAGCGCAGCCTGGCGTACTCCGAGCTCGAGATCCTCGACGTTCTCGATGATCTCGTCCAGCTTCTTGTTCATCGCGTTGAGTCGATGGACCACTCGTCCGAGCCGCGCGTTGACGTTGTCGAGTTCGGTCAGCATCTCGTTGCGAAACGACGACGTCGGGTTCGGGAACGCCAATCCGATGAGCGACATCGCCATCGAGGTACCAGAGACGAATCCCATCTTCTTGGTGTCGGAGAGCTTCGTCACGAAAGTCGGGTTCTTGCCGACCATGCCGAACTTGCTGTCGGCGATGTCCTTCAGGAACGAACCGCCGAAGAACGAACCGTGGTGGAGGAGTTCGCTGACCGTATTCCACACGGTGGGATCTCCGCCCGGCGGGGCTGCCTCGGTGGTGTCGGGCCGGACCATGAGCGTGCCGATCGTCATGGTGAGAGCGGCGACGACGAGTGCCATCGTGCCGATGGCGCCGCGGCGATGTCTGCGCCGCGGCGCGCCGGTTGTGTCGTCGTTGCGCGTTGTTGGATCGGGTTTGGTGAACACGTGGAACCGCCTGTCTGGTCGTGGCGGCGGCTGGCCCGTCGCCGTGTCACTACCGTGCGACGACTCGACTCAGGGTCGCCTCGCGAGGTCCCGAGAGATCGCTCAGCTACAACTTGAACAGAACGTAAAGCCGGTCAGCGGCCGCGGGTGGCGCGGTCGGCGATCTCGGCCAGGTCGGCACGGAACTGCATCTCGTAGCGCGCCTGCTCGGCGGCGAGCGCCTCGGTGGTCTGGCGAATCGCGGCGACGGCCGCGTCGAGCCGGGCCGTGAAATCGCTCGTGTCGGTGCCGTCGATATCGCCGGCGAGCTCGTCGAGTTGGTTGGCGAGCTCGGTGGACACCGACGTCACCCGAAGATCGAGCGCGTCGAGTCGCTCGATGATGTCGGCCAGCTGGGCACGGTCTTCGGTCGTCGTGCCGAGCGGCGGCGCGGGAAGTGGCGCCGCGGGCGGCGGGGGGTCGCCAGCGCCTGGTGCGCTGAGGCGTGCCTCGAGTTCGTCGATGCGCGCGCGCAGTGCGGCAACGTCGGCGTCGTTGTTGTTACGTCGAAACCAACCCATACCTGCGTGGTCCTCAACGAACCGTACCTGACTACCATCGGCGGCCGATGGCTGCCGACACTCCACACAAGATCTATCTCGACGAGTCGGAGATGCCGACCCGTTGGTACAACCTCGTCGCCGACCTCCCCGAGCCTCCGCCACCGGCGTTGCATCCCGGCACGCACGAGCCGGCGGGCCCGGATGACTTCGCCCCGTTGTTCCCGATGGCGCTCATCGAGCAGGAGGTGACCGGCGAGCGATTCATCGATATCCCCGGCGGCGTGCTCGACGTGTACCGGTTGTGGCGGCCGAGCCCGCTGTTCCGCGCCAAGCGGCTGGAAGCGTTGCTCGATACGCCGGCGCGCATCTACTACAAGTACGAGGGCGTCAGCCCGGCGGGCTCGCACAAGCCGAACACGTCGGTGCCCCAGGCGTATTACAACCACCAAGAAGGTGTCACGAAGCTCACCACCGAGACCGGTGCGGGGCAGTGGGGGAGCGCACTCGCCTTCGCCACCGCGCAATACGGCATGGAATGTGAGGTGTGGCAGGTCGCCGCGTCGTACCGCCAGAAGCCGTACCGCCGCACGATGATGGAGATCTGGGGCGCCACCGTGCACCCCAGCCCGTCAGATGTCACCGACTTCGGTCGACAGCTGCTGGCCGAGAACCCCGATCATCCCGGATCGCTCGGGATCGCCATCTCCGAAGCTGTCG
>JBCBSO010000452.1:0-3820 GCA_039819205.1 Actinomycetota bacterium | reverse complement strand
CGTTGATCTCGGCGCGGGTGACCATGTAATCGATCACGGCGGTGATGGCGAACCCGATGCCGATGCCAACGAGGACAAGCCGGTAGGCCTGGATTCCCCGCTTCCAGGCCAAGACGTACACGAGCAACGCGGCGATCACCCCGCCGGCGAGGGCGCCGATCGATACCTGCAGCGACGAACCACCGACGACCACGATCATCGTGACCGCACCCAACGCTGCGCCCGAATTGAAGCCGATGATGTCGGGCGAGCCGAGTGGGTTGCGGACCAACGCTTGGAAGATCGCTCCCGACATGCCGAATGCCGCCCCGACGCCAACGGCAGTGAGCACACGGGGTAGTCGAAGCGTCCCGACGATGAACTCGGAGTCTTCTGTCGGATTGCCGAGCAGCGTGGCGATGACGTCGGAGATCGGGATCGGAAAGTCGCCGACGCTGATCGACCACAAGCCGACGGCGATCGTGATCGCGCCGAGCACCGAGCAGACGCCAACGGCGCGGAGGTCGAGCCGCACCGAGAAGCTGCGGACGCGGATGACGCGGCCCCGCAGCGGCAGCTCGCCGAGTCCGAGGTCGCGCGCCAAGCCGGTCGTGGTCGAGCGGTCGAGCACAGCCATCGTCAGAGCTGCGCCATCCGGACGCGACGGACGAGGATCACGAACACCGGGCCGCCGATCGCCGCGGTCATGATGCCGACCTGAATCTCGCCGGGACGGGCGACGACGCGGCCAAGTGTGTCGCAGAACAGGATGAGCGCGGCGCCGGCAAATGCCGAGGCAGGAATCAGCCATCGCTGGTCCGGACCGAACGCTGCGCGCATCATGTGTGGAACCACCAGCCCGACGAAACCGATCGGTCCGGCAGCCGCAACCGCACATCCGCACAGCAACGTGATCGACAACACGCTGAAGGCCCGCGTCGTGTTGATCTTGGTGCCCAGACTCCGCGCCGCTTCATCGCCCAGCGCCATGGCGTTCAGCTGGCGGGCCACGGCAACGGCGAGCAGCAGCCCGACGATGACGAACGGCAAGATCTGCCAGCCGACCTCCGGCGGTCGACCAGCCAGCGAGCCGACTGCCCAGAATCGGAACTGGTCGAGCGTGGCCTGATCGAGCAGTGTGACCGCGCGCGTGAGCGCACCGAGGAGCGCCGCGAGCGCTGCGCCAGCGAGTGCGAGCCGCACGGGGGTCGCCCCGCCGCGACCGACGGTACCGAGCAGGTACACCGCAACCGATGCGATCGCCGCGCCGATGAACGCAAACCACACGAGACCGAGCACAGTGCTCACACCGAAGGCCCAGATCGCCAGCACGACGGCGAACGCGGCACCTGCGTTCACGCCGAGGAGCCCCGGATCGGCGAGCGGGTTCCGAGTGACCCCCTGCATCAACGCACCGGCGGCACCGAGCGAGGCACCGACGAGCAGTCCGAGCGCCGTTCGTGGGACGCGCAGCTCGCGTACGATCAGGTGGTCGGTCAACGCGCGGTCGTACGACAGGAACGATTCGAACACCGTGCTCCACGGGATCGACTTGGCACCGACGGCGAGCGACATCACCAACGCGACACCGAGGGCCACCGCCAACACGATCACGCCGACGATGCGTCGAGTGATCGTGGTCTGGGCGACCCGCCGACCGGTGTGCCGCTCCTCCGGCGTCTCGAGGGGTTCCGGCGCAGTGTGTGCCGGAGCGACAGATGACACGGCGGCCTAGGTTAGGAATACCTAATCAACGCTGCAAGATGGGCTTGTGACGCAGCGTGCAGCACAAGCATGCTGCGAGCACCAGTTCGAAAATGGCGACGACCGCGATCACACGACGTATCAGTCGTCACTCCCACCCGGCTGGCGTCGGACGACATCGGCGGGCTGGGTCCGCTCGGCGTCGGTGCGGGCGTTGGCCACAACTTCTTCCGCGAAGCAGCTCGCCGCCAACCGCGCAACAACGTCATCGAGCATGCCGAATTGACCGAGCGGCGCGCGCAGTTCGATCACCGACACGCCGAGCGACGAGTCCGGTCGGATGGTCGCCTCGACCTCGGTGTCATCCACGTCGGGAAGCTCAGCGATCAACTCGAAGAGTCGGCAGGGCGCAAGGAACGTAGCGAACGTTCGGCACTCCATGTCGGTTCGCTCGACGCGGAACACGCCACCACCGAGATCTTCCAGCGTGCCGGCGAACTCGATCGACGTCAGCTGTTGCAACTGCTGTGACAGCCGACGGCTCAGTCCGGCAACAACGATCTGGCGCATCTTGCACGGATCGATATCGGCTGCTGGGTGGGTGCCGACCACGACGCACTCACCCGACGAGCAATGCAGGCGCAACTGCCCGCCCCGGGTCGAGTGGGCAGTCGCAACGGCGATTCGAAGGCGTTCCATTTGCGTCACGGGGTGGTCCTTTCGGTGTCGAAATCAACGGTTCGGTCGCGTGCGCGTGCGGCGAGTGCCACGGTTGCGCGGCGCACCTCGTCGGGCTGCTCAACCGCAGGGTCGAAGGCCACGCGCGAGATGGCCGAGACGGTGGTGATCGAGAGCGTCGGGTCCGGCCGATCGCGGACCTCGAGCGTGATGCCGTAGCGATCGAGCCCAGTCACCGTGGCGGTCGGTGCGTCCGGGCATCCGCCAAGAACCTGGGCGATCGCGAGACACGCATCGGCGTGGTCGCCGTTCAAGTGCTCGATCATCGGCTGCGCGGCGCGAATGACGGGATCGGGTCGGGCGGCGGCGTATTCCTCGGCGCTCACCCAACCCATGACGCCGAAGCCACCGACAAACCGTGCATGCACTAGTTCGAATCGCCACCATTCGAAGTCGGGGAAATCGAGATACGCGCGGCTGTGGGGATGCATCTCGGCGTGCGCGGCAATCACGTGCTCGTCGGGGTCGAACGGCACGAACGCTCCGACGAGCGTCACCCGCGGCAGCGCCAGCGGATCGCGTGCCCCATCGTGGTCGGCGTGCACCAACACACTCGCTCGCGGGTCGCGACGAAGGTTGATCGTGTGCTCAGCGAGTTGCGACACACACACGATGGGTGCACCTGCGTCAACCGTGCTGATCGGCACGATCGACGTATATGGGTGCCCCGATTCGGTCACCGTGGCCACCGACGCAAGGGCGCCCGGGCCGATGAGCGTGCGCGCCAGCTCTGCATGCGAGGGGAACGAATGACGATCGCCGACAATGGCGGGCATCGCGTCGAGGTGCGGCCGCTGGTCGACATCGACACGACTCGGCGCTGTCGACGCACTCACTGGGCACCCGCATAGATGTCGGTGATCATCTGATCGATCAATTGGCCGGTGCGCGGTCCATTGCCGAGCAGATACTGGTCGTCGTACGCGAACACTCGACCGTCCTGGCCCGCCGGCGTCTGCGCCAGTCCCTGAATGGCCAACAACCCCTCGACGCCACCGACCGACTCCAGCCCCGCCGACGGCACAACGATCACATCCGGTGCAGCGACGAGCATCGCCTCGGTGGTGACCTCCTCGGCGTCGGCCACACCGAGCTCGTCGGCAACGTTGATCCCACCGACCTGATCGATGACCCAGCCGACGCCCGACTCGGCGCCGAGCACCAATTGCACGTTCTCGCCACGCACGTACATCGCGGCGATCCGCGGCGACTCGATCGACCCGTCGACCCGCTCGATTGCTGCGGCAATCTCGCCCTCGACCTGTGCGGCGAGTTCCTCGCCGCGCTCGGGGACTCCGAGTGCAGCGGCGACTGCACGAATCTTGGTCGCCGGGCCATCGACGGTCGGCGGCGTGGGGACGACCTCGAGCGCACTGGTGTGCCGGTCGTGATCGTCCCC
>JBCBSO010000451.1:0-3830 GCA_039819205.1 Actinomycetota bacterium | reverse complement strand
ATGCGGCGCTCCGCGTCGGGCGTCGAACCGATCGGCGCCAGCACAACAGTCGAGGTGACCGCCGACGCCACATGCACGTCGATCGACATGCTGATCGACATCCCCGCCGACGTGTTGTCGCCACTCGCCGGCTCGACCTTGGTCGTGTTTCAGCACTTGACCGTGGCGTCGTCGGCCAGGGTGGTGGCAGTGCACAACGATCCGCTCGATCCTGACCAGACGGTTCTCGTACCAGCGATCACCACCAGCCTGCGGGCCGTGCGAGACGAGCTCGCCGCGGAGGCGCGTCGCACCGACGAGTTCCTGGTGGTCGCCGGCGACCTCTTGGTCGACCGACTGGTCGTGCAGGGGTTGTTGCCCGACGTGGAGTACACCGCCACGGCAACGCTCGCCCGGCGCCACGCCGACGGAACCTGCACCGATGGCGCCGTCGTGAGCGCGACGTCGTTCGTCGCCAGTGGCGCGAGCACTGTCGACGACGCGCCAGTGATCGCCGGGGTCGACGCTGGTGCGGATCACGAGGCGTCCGCCGACTTCAGCGATGCACTGGTCGTCGACGTACCGGCCGGCATGGTGCCCGGTGCTGGTGTGTTCGCGGTGTCGCAGCGCATCGTGCGGGCCGACGACCCCGATGGCTCCGCGGTCGTCGTCCACGACGGGTGCAACGACGACGAGCAAACCGTGTGGGCCCTCGGCATCGATACCGCCGTCGAGGAGCCGGTCGTGACCGGCGCTGGGGTGATGCGCGACCGCGTCACGGTCAGCGGACTCGACGTGCCGCCGCCCGGTGTTGCGACCGTGTCGGTGGAAGGCGGACTGTTCGCGCATGGCGACCGCAACGAGCGTGCTGAGTGGGCATGCGTCGAGGCCAACCGTGTTGCGTCGTTCGCGGTGCCGTTGCCGACGGCGAGTGACCCGGGCGGCGAGCTCGAACGGGCAATGGAGGTGACCGTCTGGACCCCGGGCGAGTCCCACGGAGTTGGGTGGCACTCCTACGACGTGCGCGTGGTGATCACCTTCGACGACGGCACCACGTGGGCCAGTGGGAGCCACGGCTGCCAGGTACCCGCCGAGTCGTTCCGCGCGCTCAGTCCTCCACTGGCACCAACAACCACCAGCGGGCCGGCCACCACCCCGCCGGCGACTGCGCCGCCGTCCACGATGCCGCCGACGACAATCGCCGTGACCACGATCCCGCTGCCCACCACTCCGTTGCCAACACCTCCGCCGTCAACCGCTGGAACGGTGCCGCCAACGGTCGCGGCTCGTCCGCTGCCAACCACCGGCGGCGGTGGAACGACCCGACTGACCATTGCCGTCGCCGGGCTGCTCCTCGCCGTCGGTGCCGTCACTCTCGCTGCATCGCGCCGCACATGACGGGGCGGCACGTCGGCCTGCGGGTCGGTCAGTCGGTGGCGCGCGAGTCCATCAGGGCAACCGGCAGGCCGAGGCCGACCGATTCGCGAATCGTGGCGATCCGCCGCCCGGGTTGCACCGCGTTCTTCGGTGTGCCGATTCGATCCGGGCCGAGCCGTTCGTGCACGGGGTCGAGATCGTCGACGTCGACGACGACTCCCCAGAACTCGGTGGTATCGGCATCGAGCTCCGGACGTTCGACGAGTTCGACGATGAGCCCGCCGCGGCCGATGCGATGAAAGCCCTGACGCATCGAGCCGAGGTCGCGGATGCGCTTCAGCTCGCAGCCGGTGGCCGCATGAATGGCGGCGCTGGTGCGCTCGATGCTGTCGGTGAGTACCACCACATGGTCGAGCCCCGTGGCGCCGATGTCGTGCGCGGCCCACACGGGCTGGGTCGGCTCAACCCACTCAGTACGGAGCCCGTCGATCTCCGTCGCGCCGGCGCTCGCCGCGCCGGCGATCGACCAGCCGACGATGCCGGTGCGGTCGGGGTCGCTGACGATGCGCAACGAGGTTCCGTGGAGCGGGATCGTGCCGTCGGTATCGACGGTGAGGCCGATCGAGTGCCATACATCGGCGTCGCCGGCAATCGACAACCAGGCGACGCGGGTGTCGGCGTCGCCGGTGTCGGTCATGTCGGGGTCGGTACGGCGGTCAGCCGCGACCCATGTTGGGGCGCTTGCCGTGATTCGCCTTGGAGCGGCGCATCCGGGCCTTGCGCTTCTTGGTCTTCTTCGACATAGGGCATATGAGCCTACGGCGCGATCCGACGGCTCCCCACCCGGCCCCGGCGCAACGCACGACGCGCTGCAACCCGTTCTGTTCGCGAAATCGTGCGGGAGGCGCCGGAAATCCCCGGTTTTTCAGTGGATCGTCGGCCCGTGCTGCGGTTCTGTTCGCGATTTCAGGCGTCTCGCGCCGGAAATCCCCGGTTTTTTGGTCAGGACGCTGTCCAGGCGAGCAGATCGTCGGCGGGCATTGTGTTGATGATCGACTCGAGGGGCACGCCACGCTCGGCGGCGCGATCGCAACCGAATGGCTGCCACTCGAGCTGACCGGTGGCATGCGCATCGGAGTCGATCGCGAACCAACAGCCGTACTCGATCGCCAGGTCGATCAGCTCGCGCGGTGGATCGAGGCGTTCGGGTCGGCAGTTGATCTCCACCGCCGTGTCGAATTGAGCGCAGGCGGCGAACACGTAGTCGGCGTCGAACGACGACGGCGGGCGCTTGCCGATCATGCGGCCCGTGCAGTGGCCGAGGATGTCGACGTGTGGTGAGGCGATCGCCATCAACATTCGCTCGGTCATCTCCTTGCGATCCATGCGCAGCTTGGAGTGCACCTAGGCCACCACCACATCGAGCCGTTCGAGCATGCTGTCGGAGAGGTCGAGGGTTCCGTCCTCGAGAATGTCGACCTCCATTCCCGAGAGGATCCGCAGGTTGTGCCCGGCTGCGGCGATGTCGGCATTGATCGCCTCGAGGTCGTCGAGTTGGCGCTGCAGACGATCCTCGTCGAGCCCGTGGGCCACCGTGAGCCGAGCGGAGTGATCGGTGAGCACGATGTACTCATGGCCGAGGTCGATCGCCGTGGCGGCCATCGCCTCGATCGGGGCACCGCCATCGCTCCACGTCGAGTGCATGTGGCAGTCGCCGCGGAGCGCATCCCGATACACCTGACCATCGCCGGTGATCGGCACCACCGACTCGGCCTCGATCTTGTCGAGGTACGGCGGACGCTTGCCGGCGAGCGCGTCGGCGATTACCGCCGCCGTCGACGATCCGATGCCGTCGAGGTCGGTGAGCGTGTCGTTGGCCGCGCGGTCGGCGAGCTCGCCTGGATCGGTGTTGCGCACCACGTCGAGCGCCCGCACGAAGGCCTTGGTTTTGAACCCCGACTCGTGCACGCGATCGAGGCAGTGGATCACCCGCAGGAGCGCCTGCTCGGGAGTCATTGGCGCATCGATCACGCTTCAAGCCTACGCCGGTGGGCGTTCGGCTTCTCAGCGTCTGCGAGTGCGGCAACTCGACCGACGCCGGTGGACGATCTGCTTCTCGGCGTCGCCTGTTGCGGCAACCGCAACCACCGGCACCCAGAACCTCACGAACGCAACCGACCTGGCCCGTGGACGATCTGCTTCTCGGCGTCGCCTATTGCGGCAACCGCAACCATCGACGCCGAGAAACCGAACAGCGGAGGCGGCACTCGGTTGGCCTGACGATGGCGCCCTGAAGGTCGATGCACCCGGCGGTACCGTGCGACCGGTGGGCGCACACCGACTGCTCGTGGCGGTTGCCGCAACGCTTGCCGCTGGGGCGTGCGCAGCCGACGACGACAGCGCGGTCGACCTGCCCGACGAGCCGGTCACCATCCTCGATCTAACCGAATTCGCCGATATCGACCCTGGCGATG
>JBCBSO010000450.1:0-3833 GCA_039819205.1 Actinomycetota bacterium | reverse complement strand
CATCGAGGTGATGTTCGGCAACGGATGCGAATCCCGCCATGGTTCTGAGGAAAATCTTGTCGGGAGCGCTCGACATCGCTGCCCTGGCGATGGCGCGGGCACGCTCGGGGTTCTCGTTGGCAATCGCCGCCATCGCGGCAATACCGGGCAAGAACCGCTGCCAAAGCCCGGACTGCCGTGTGGTGAGCAGGGTGTCGATCACGTTGTTCGCTTCGACGAGTGAGTTTCCGAGTACGACCTGCCAGTCGATCTCGGGCAGGGCCGTCTCGGTGGTCCGCTCCAGCGTGTCGGCGAGCGACTGGAGCCGTGTTCGCTGTTCCGGCGTACCCACGATGCGGACGTACAGCGCTACCTCTCCGAGCAGCTCTCGATCGTTTGCGAGGACGTCGTCTGGGAAGCGATCGAACCACCGCGTCTCGTCGCCGGGTTCGACCTGAAAGAGCTCGAGCGCAGGTACGACGTTCTGCGCAGCAATGTCGAATCGCTTGCCCGCGATGCCGTGCTCGACAGCGTCGCGGTGGTGTCCATGCTCGCTGAGCCACGCCGCTGCTCGCGCATGTCGCTCCCGGATGTCGGCATGCCGTTCGATGCGCGTGCGTCGAACAAGCACGTCGCTGACAAGATGGTGGAAACGCCACCATTGTCGATCTGTGTCGAGGCTGACGATCAGGCCGAGGCGATCGAGCGCATCGATCGCCACGCTCGAGTCAGTAGCGAGTCGAACGGCGTCGCAGAGATCCGGATTCAGCTCCGACAGCGCACCGACATCCAGAAGGAAGTCGCGGATGTGAGGCGTTTGCGCGTCGATCAGCTCGTCGATGACGAAGTCGGCGATCCACCGTTCGGTGGCAATGCCGCGCTCGATGAGTGCCGCCAGCTCGGCTGGCCCCGACGCGACTTGCGCCGCGAGTGAGACCAGCGCTGGCCAGCCATCGGTCGCGGCGTGCGCCTTGCTGGCTAGGTCGGCCTCGACGGGGCCGAGTTCGCCGGCGAGCACCTCTTCGACCTCTGCTCGTGAGAAGAAGAGTTCTTCGCGGCCGACCTCGACGACTTGATGCTGACTCCGCAGACGGCTCAGTCGCAGGTCTGGAACAGGACGTGATCCGATCGCGCACGACACCGTTGGGGGGAGGTCCGCAAGGATGTGCGAGAGCCCATCGATAATGCCCGTGTCAGCGATGCAGTGATAGTCGTCGACAACGATCGTGATCGTGGTCGTTACCGAGTGCAGGACCTCGAGTACGGCGTCGACGGCACCCTCGCCGGTGGCGAGCGCTGCGATGTCGCGACCCGATCGTGCCCTCAGCGCCTCTGGCGCAGCGACTGCGACCGCGCCGAGGAACGTGGTCCAGAACCGCACCGGGTTGTTGTGCGCGCGTTGAAGCGCCACCCAGCCAATACGACCGACGTCGCTGCGGGTGGCTGCCCATTCCCAGAGCAACGTCGACTTGCCGCCCCCCGCGGGACCAAAGATGATCGTGACTGGCGAATGCCGAGCGGATGCGGCCCGCCCAATCACTTGCGTTCTGCTGATGGTTGCCGCGTTCACGATCCCAGGCAGTAGGTGGCCCACCCGCACACCGGGGATGTCCAGTTCGGACGCCCCTCGCCGAAGCGCGATCATGTGTTGTTCAGTTGTCGTAGGTTGAACCGTGATGCCCGAGTCTCCGCTCGGTTGGTCCGGCTCGTGGTCGCATCGTTGACGCATTGCTCCTACCTCGACGGGCTGCCGTACTGCCAGCTCAGAAGAGCATCGACTGCGCCGTCACGCCGCGTCACGCCGAGCTTGCGGTAGATCGACTTGGTATGCGACTTCACGGTATTGATGGACACGAAAAGGTCGCGTGCGATTTCTCGTAGAGAGGCGTCCCCGGCGAGTCGGAACAGAACCTCGATCTCGCGTTCGCTCAGGCCGAGCGACGTCGCAGCGCGCCGTCGCGGATCGGCCTCCAAGGTCGTGCGATCAGTGAGCCGAGCAACGGCTGTCAGTCGCTCCTCGAGCGCACCGCAGTCGTCAAGTTCGCGCGTCACCGTCACGGCTCGATCGAAGAGTTCGTCGTCGAGCTTGCCGGGAACGAGCGTGGCGAGCGCGACGCAGTGCTCGACCATCAGCGTTGCGCTTGGCCAGCCGTCCTTCCCAAGCCAATATCGCGCTCGCTCAAAGTGTGCGTGTGTCGACTCGACGTCGTCCTGTCGCACGGCGCTCAACGCTGTTGCCCACTCGATCGAGAGATCGGCGACGGTGCCCTGAGTCGTGCCGAGATATGGCTCCAGTGTTGCGTCGGTGGCCGAATCTCGCATGTGATGTTGAGCGACCGACAAGAACCCGCTCATCGTGCGGCGAAAGATGCCATCGGGTGCTGTGGCGAGCGCCTTCGTTGCGATGCGATGGGCCCGGCGGGGCTCGTCGAGCGTGATAGACACGATCACAGCAAGGCCAGGAAGGAACCGCTGCCAGAGTGGCGACTGCTCGAACTCCATGGCGCGATCAATCGCTTCAGCGGCTTCGCGGACGGACGCACCGAGGACCACCTGCCATTCGATCTCGAGAGATGGTGGTTCGCTCTCGGCATCGGGGACCTGAATACCTTCCACGAGCCGTTCGAGCCGTCGACGTTGCTCGGAGTTTCCAACGATGCGCACGTACAGCGACACCTCGCCGAGCAGTTGCCGGTTCCCGAGCAGTAGCTCATCGGGGAAGTGGTCGAACCACCTCGTCTCGTCTCCAGGCTCCACTTGAAAGAGGTGTAACGCTGGTATGACATGGTCGGCGGCAAGGTCGAGCCGGTCGGCGCGCAGTGCGTGCTCCACGGTCGCCCTGTGGTACTCCTTGGTCGACAACCAATCCGCGGCGCGGCTATGCAGTGTTCTGGCGTGGTGTTGCAGTTCGACGCGGCTGCGCCTCTGGAGTACCTCGAGAACGAGGTGATGAAATCGCCACCAGAGCTGGTCGTTGTCGAGGCTGACGATCAGTCCGATTCGGTCCAGCTCGTCGATGAAGTGGCTTGAGTCCGTCCGACCGCGGACCGCGTCACATAGGTCTGGGTTGAGATGGTCCAGCACACCAACATCAATCATGAACTCGCGCATCGATGGCGGCTGCGCATCGATCAGCTCATCAACCACGAAGTCGGCCAGCCAGCGGTCGGTGGCAACACCCCGCGTGACCAATTCGGTCAGCTCGCTGGGGCTGCGCGCCGCTTGGGCACACAGCGCCACGAGCGCAGGCCAACCATCGGTCGCATGCTGGAGTCGATCTCGAGTGTCGTGATGCACCGCTCCGAGGTGGTGGTGCACGACCTCCGTGGTCTCGGTGTCGGTGAACACCAGCTGGTCGAAGCCGATCTCTGCCAGCCGAGAGTGGGCTCGGAGTCGGGCGAGATGGAGCTGAGGGTGGGAACGGGACCCAATCGCCAGCGCAACGAGCGGCGGCAACTGCTGTGCGAGCCGCGACAGCATTTCGTTGATTGAAGGGTCGGTGATGACGTGGTAGTCGTCGATCACCAAGGCGATCGGCCGGGACAATGAGTCAAATGCGTCCAGCAGCCGATCGATCACGAGCTCGTTCGCAGCTATCCGACTGATCTCGGAACCCGAGAGCGAACGGAACAGCTCAGGCGCAGCAACGATTACCGCAGCGATCACGCCAGTCCAGAACCGTGACCGCTCGTTGTGCGAGCGCTGAAGGCTCAGCCAGCCGATGCGGTCGTGCCATGACTGATGGTTTGCCCACTCCCACAGCGCGGTCGACTTGCCAGCGCCGGCCGGACCGCACACCACGGTAATGAGCGGATCGTCCACTGAACTGAGGGCCTCGGTGAGGCGCGGACGAG
>JBCBSO010000449.1:0-3853 GCA_039819205.1 Actinomycetota bacterium | reverse complement strand
GCCGCGCGTACATAGCTCCCCGCGCTCGCCCGGCTACTCGGTGATGCGCGGGTATTGGGGCGACGACGAAAAGACGGCCGAGGCGATCGATACGGCCGGCTGGATGCACACGGGCGACCTGGCGACCGTCGACGCCGACGGCACGATCCGATTGCTCGGCCGCAGCTCACAGTGCATCAACACCGGGGGCGAGAAGGTGTACCCCGAAGAGGTCGAAGAGGTGCTGAAGGAGCACCCGGCGGTGTTCGACTGCCTCGTGTTCGGCGTCGACGACGAGCGATTCGGTCAACGCGTGGCCGCAGTCGCTTCGCTCGAAGACGGAGCGAGCGCGTCGGGCGAGGACCTCGTCGCGGCCAGCAAGGGACGGCTGGCCTCCTACAAGCTGCCGAAGTCCATCACGATCGTCGAGCAGGTCCCGCGAACGATGACGGGCAAAGCCGACTACCCGTCGGCGCGCGAGCTCTACACCGACTGAGCGCAGCAATCGAGACGGCGAACCGAACGGAGCGAACGATGACCGACGAGCAAGTCGACTACGAAGACCTCACCGGCATGCAACTCACCGACGACGAACTCGCCGAGCTGGTCGGCGGCGGCGGGGAGTGCATCTTCAACTGGACGACAAAGGACGGCTACCCGGTGGGCGTCGTGGTGGCCTACGTATTTCACGACGGCAAGTTCTTCACCACGTGTGCCGAACGACGCAAGCGGGTGCCGGCCCTCCGGTCGCGTCCGCAGTCCGCGATCGTCATCAACCGCGGCGGGAAGACGGCGACGTACAAGGGCGACTCGACGGTTCACGCCAGCGGCGACACCGGCTGGGACGACCTCAAGCAGTGGTTCTATTCGACGCTGTCGGGCGCCGACGCCCGGCCCGACGACACGTACCGGCAGGCGTTCCGCAAGTTCCTCGACTCGCCGCATCGGGTGATCATCGAGACCGACGTGCAACTCGTCGTCGGATTCGACGCCCACAAGTTCCAGCAGTTCACCAACGAAGCAATCGCCGCCGGTCACGCCGACTGACGGCGACGACCGAGGGTCTCCGGCATGACCATCAAGGTCGTCCAGTGGGGCACCGGCAATGTCGGCCGGATGGCGATCCGCAACATCGTCGCCCGCCCCGACCTCGAGCTGGCCGGGGTGATGGTGACCAACCCCGCCAAGGTTGGGCTCGACGCCGGTGAACTCGCCGGGCTCGATCCGATCGGTGTCTCCGCCACCAACGACCTCGACCAGATCATCGCCCTCGACACCGACGTGGTGCTGCACATGCCGTTGCCGTCGCTCGTCTACGGCGACGATCCCGGCGCCGATCTGGCCAACTTCACCACCCTGCTCGGCGCGGGCAAGCACGTCGTCACCACCGTGGGCTACATGTACCCGCAGGTGTACGGCGACGAGGTGATGGCGCCGCTCACCGAAGCCTGCCGGCGAGGCGGCGCTGTGTTCCATGGGACCGGCGCCAATCCGGGGTGGTTCGGCGATCTCCTGCCGTTGCTGATGACGGGCTTGTCGCTGCGCGTCGATCGAGTCGTGGTGCAGGAAGTCAGCTGCTTCGTCGACTACCCGTCGCCCGAGATCATGTTCGACATGATGAACTTCGGGAAGCCGCTGGCCGCGTTCGAGGTCGCCAGCGAGCGCCAGCGGAGTTGGCTCGATGGGCTGTTCACCGAAGCGGTGCACATGGTCGCCCACGGGCTGGGCGTGCCGACCGAGGAAACCACGTCGAGCTTCGAGGCGTGGGTCGCCACCGACGACCTCGCCACCGCGGCCGGCCCGGTCGCTGCGGGAACCGTTGCCGGCCAGCACTACGAATGGGCGGCGCTCATCGATGGCCGGGAAGTGGTGCGCCAGGAAACGGTGTGGCGAATGCACGACGACGCGGCACCAGAGTGGCCGCGCGGCGACTGGTCGGTGTCGATCGAGGGTTCGCCGCGCATGCGCGTGTCGCTCGACCACGGCTGGAACAGCAACGTGCTCGGATCGACCGGAGCACACGCGATCAATGCGATCCCCTACCTGCTCGATGCCGAGCCCGGCGTGACCACCTTCCTCGATCTCCCCCTCGTCGCCGGCCGCGGCGCTCACTTCGTGCGGTAGCGCCGCCCGGCACGGGGCTGTCGCTTCCCGGCGTCCGTGATGGCGGATTCCGCAACCATTGCCACCGAGAAACGCTCACCACCGTCGGGGCCGCGGCTTCTGGGCGCCGGTGGTTTTGGATAGCGCAACGGTCGACTCCGAGAAGCGCGTGACCCTCACGGTCGATGGTCGTTCGGTGGGCGAGGAATGGCGCCCTGGAAACGGACGATGCTGAAGTCCCAGCGTTCGGACACCGCCAGGTCGCGGATCGGCCACAGGTTGGGCACCGCCCGCAACTCGATCCCCGCGGCCGCGTGCATTGCGAGCAGGTCGTCGAAGGGCTCGACACTCAGCGGCTCGACCGGATGGCTGCTGATCCATTGACCGCTGGCCTCCGCCCAGGGCTGAAACCCGTCGTCGGCGAAGCGATACCGGTAGATCGTGGTGGTCGCCATCGTCGCCAGCCATCCGAGCTCGATGGCATGCACCCGCGGCGCGGCGGTGGCGAACGCCTCAGTGAAGACGGCGCGCTCGCTGTCGTTGCGCGGCCATGCGGTGACCCTTGGGCAGTCGCGCGGAAACCAATACAACGGCGCGTGGAACTCGTCGATCGCCCACACCGACGGCGGTTGCATCGGATTGGTCGCCGGCACGTGCGGCACGAATCGGTCGATTCCGGGATCCGCACTGAAGTGATACAGGTCCACGTCTAGTTCCTCGGCGCGTGCGCACGGATGTCGACACCTTCGATCGCAATGGCGGCCATTCCGGTATCCGTCCGAGTTTCATGCAGTTCGCCGGCCTCCCAGAACGCCGCCTGCAGGGGTTCGATGGCGACCTCGACGCCGTCGGAACCCGACACGAAGCCCGCGCCGGCGACCACGCACAAGAGTTGGCCGGTGGTTGCCTCGTGTCGCCCGATGAGTCCACCGGGTTCGAGGAACATCGCCGACGCCATCGCTCCCTCGCCCGCCGTGGCGAGCAGCACCTGCGTGAAGTCACTACCGAACGCGTGCACTGAGCGACCGCCATCGGCAGAGAAGTTGTGGATCCGCACGTCTCGCAACGTAGCGGTGCTACCGAGCGGGCTCGCTCAGCTCGTCGACAAGGGTAATCGTCGCAGCGAAAACGCGCGCTGCATCGGTGAATAGGCCAAGGTGCGTCGAGTCGATCGACGCGGTGGGCCAGCCCCGCGACGCGGCCTCGACGTAGTCGTCGTCGTATGCAGGACTGAGACGAAGGTAGGCGCAGCTCCGTTGTGACCACCCGGCAGGAACATCGACGTCTGCGTCGTAGAACGAGCGCGGGATCTGTGGCATGTCCGCCTCGAGCTGCGCGCGATCGGCCGCGTCCGGCACGAGATGGTCGACCACCTCGTTGGGCCACCACTGCAGCCACGGACGGAGCACGCCGTCGACCGTATGCGCGTCGAGCAACCCCCTCATCGCCTCCGATGTGTGATGTGCCCCGGTGCGCGGCGGCACAACTGCGTCGACGAACACCAACTCGACGTCGTCGCCGATTTGCTCACCGATGGCCGGCAGGAAGACCCCCGCACCCGAGTGGCCAACCACCATGACCGATCCGCTGAGGTCGCCAGCGGCCTCGACGGCCCGTGCGACCAGTTGCTCGTATGAATGTTGCCCCGCAGCGATCGACGTGAGGTCGGGCAGTGCCACCTGGTGTCCCGCGTGTTCAGCCTGGCGGGCGAAGCGGGTCATCGTCGACGGCCCAACGAGCGGGCTGTGCACCATCAGCAATGCCCCCGATC
>JBCBSO010000448.1:0-3857 GCA_039819205.1 Actinomycetota bacterium | reverse complement strand
GTGCAACCCGCCGACGCCGGTGGCGAAGATCGTGCCAAAACGGGCGGGGTCGACACCGATCTGATCGAATCCACCGGCCTGTTCGAACGCTTCGCCCGCCGCGGCGAGTGCGAACTGCTCGACGCGGTCGGCGCGCCGAGCCTCCTTGGGGTTGGCGAAGTACGGCGTGGGGTCCCACCCGTCGATCTCGGAAGCCTGCCCCTCGGTGAGCCCCGGCCCGAGCAGCCCCTCCCAATACGACTTGCGGCCGAGCCCGGCCGGGGCTACGACGCCGAGACCGGTGACGGCGACGCGCCGCTCGCTCACAACTTGCCGGAGATCAGGTCGTACGCCTGCTGGACCGTCTCGACGCCCTCCAGCTCCTCTTCGGGCACCTCGATGTCGAACTCCTCCTCGAGGGCCATCACGAGCTCGACCAGGTCGAGGCTGTCGGCGTCGAGGTCGTCGCCGAAGTTGGCGTCGGGCACAACGGCGCTCTCTTCTACCGAGAGCACCTCGACGGCGCACTTACGGAAGCGGGCGAACAGTTCTTCATCCACAGTGATGTCTCCTTTGCAGAACTTGATGAGTGTATGGGGCGAGTGCTGATCAGTCGTGAGCGCAGTCAGTGTCCCATGCCGAGCCCGCCGTCGACGGGGATCACGGCACCGGTGATGTACCCGGCATCGGGTGAGGCGAGGAACTCGACGACGCCGGCGATCTCGGCGGGTTCCGCGACGCGTGCGAGGGGCACCGCAGCGGTGAGTTCGGCGAGGCGATCGTCGCTGAGCGCCGCGGTCATGTCGGTGGCGACCGGGCCGGGGGCGACGACGTTCACCGTGACCGAGCGCGAGCCGAGCTCGCGGGCAACCGATCGGGCGAAACCGACCAGCCCGGCCTTGGATGCGGCGTAGTTGGCCTGACCTGCTGAACCGAGGAGGCCAACGACCGACGAGATCAAGATGATGCGTCCACGCCGGGCGCGCAGCATCGCTCGTGCGGCGCGCTTGGTGACGCGGAATGCAGCGGTGAGGTTGGTGTCGAGCACCGACGTGAAGTCGTCGTCGCTCATCCGCACCAGCAACGTGTCGTGATTCATCCCGGCGTTCGACACGAGCACTTCGACGGGGCCACCGAAGTGTTCCTCGATCGCGGTGAATGCCGCGTCGACCTGAGCGGTGTCGGTGACGTCGCACTGCACGCCGAACACGTCAGACGGGGGTGGAGAGGAGTGATAGGTCACCGCGACGCGGTCGCCCGCAGCGACGAAACGCTCGGCACAGGCGCGGCCGATTCCGCGACCTCCGCCGGTGATCAGGACGATTCGTCCGTCGGGCGCTGCGTCCGTCATGGCAGGTGCTCGATAGCGGTCGTCGACCAGCGGACAATGGCACTCGCCGCCGTCATGCCAGCACCGAATCCGACGAACAGCACGAGATCGCCGTGGTCGACCCGGCCTCGATCGAGGGCGTCGCCGAGAGCGAGCGGTACCGACGCCGACGATGTGTTTCCGGTACGCCCCAGCACCACCGCCGTGCGATCGAGATCGATACCCAGCCGTTCGCACGCTGCCGAGATGATTCTGATGTTCGCCTGGTGCGGCACGACGAGGGCGATGTCGTCGGCGGTGACGCCGGCCTCCTTCATCGACATCATCGCTGAGTCGACCATGATGCGCACCGCTCGCCGGAACACTTCACGGCCTTCCATCTGCAGGTTGCCGCCAAGGTCGCAGTAGAGGAACTCTTCGGCGCTGCCGTCGGATTCGAGGTTCCACGACAACAGGCTGTTGTCGCCTTCGGTCGCTTCGATCACGACCGCGCCGGAACCGTCAGCGAACAACACGGCGGTGTTGCGGTCTTCCCAATCGGTGATGCGCGACAGGGTGTCGGTGCCGATCAACAGCACCTTGTTGCTCCCTGCGGCGATCAGGCCGTGGGCGACGACGAGTCCGTAGACGAATCCCGAGCACGCCGCGTTGATGTCGAAGGCGCCACATTCCAAGCCGAGCTCGTACTGCACACGCGACGACGTCGCCGGCACCGTGCGATCGGGCGTGGTCGTCGACAGCACGAGTGCGTCGATTTCGCTTGGATCGAGACCGGACATCTCCAGCGCTTGCTGGGCGGACTTCACCGACAGGTCGGCGGTGCTACCGCCGACGTGGCGGCTGCTGATGCCGGTGCGCTCCACGATCCACTGGTCGGACGTGTCCATCTGCGCCGCAAGGTCGGCGTTGGTGACCACCTTCGGCGGCAGGTACGTCCCCCATCCGGTAATGGCCGCGGCATGGGCGTTCGGTCGAATCGCGGGCATGGTTCCCCTTTTCAGCTCGTTCGGAGCCAGGCGATCGGTTGACGAATGGTGACCCGCTCGGTGTCGACCGCCAGGAAGCCTTCGAGCACTCCAGCAAATGGAGAGCGTACTTCCTCGTCACCGACGTGCCCGAGGACGGATCCGACGTCGACAGCGGTCCCATCGTTGAGGTCGCCGGCGCGGCGAAAGACACCGTTGCACGGGCTGACCACGATGCGCTCGACTGCGAACAGGTGCTCACCCTCCAGCGTGGCGGTGGTGGTCGACGTGTTCGCTGCGCCAACCCATTCGATCAGGCCGTCGAGATCGTCGGGTGTTGCAACGGCAATCGTGCGCACGTCGTCGAGCGTGCGCTTGGTCATTCCGGTGAGCACGGCGCCAGGACCGAGTTCGGCGATCTGGGTCACACCAGCGGCGGCCAGTGTCGCCAGACTCTGCCGCCAGCGCACCGGACTGGCCAGCTGCGCGGAGAGCAGGCTCGCCCATTGATCACCCTCGGAGTGCTCGCTGGCATCGACGTTGGTCACCACCGGCACGTCGCCGTCGCGGAGGTCGGTGTCGGCAAGTGCGGCGCGCAACCGGTCGCGCGCCGGTGTCATGAACGGCGTATGGAACGCCCCGGAGACCTGCAACGCCATCGCCCGCTTGGCGCCGATCTCTTTGGCCACCGCACTCGCCCGCTCGACGCCCTCGGGCGAGCCGGCGATCACCACCTGGCCTGGAGCGTTGTAGTTCGCCACCCATACGTCGTGGTCGGCGCGCCGACACGCAATGTCGACCTGGTCGTCGTCGAGGCCGAGGATCGCGGCCATCGTGCCCGGTTGCGCGGCGCCGGCATCGTGCATTGCTGCGGCACGGGCGCTGACGAGTCCGATGCCCTCGTCGAAGCTCAGTGCGCCGGTGGCAGTCAGCGCGGTGTACTCGCCGAGGCTGTGGCCGGCGCACATCGATGGCGCAATACCCAGCCGCTCGACGGCGTCGAGTACGAGCAGGCTCAGTACATAGGTGCTCAGTTGGGCGTTGCGCGTATCACGCAGCTCGTCGGCGTCGGCATCGCATAACAGCGCCCCGACGTCGCGGCCGGCGAGCTCGCTCGCTTCACCGACGAGTTCCCAACTGGCGTGTTCCATCCACGGCCGCCCCATGCCGGGTCGCTGAGCACCCTGTCCGGGGAACGTGAACGCGAGCATCGGCGGGCAGGCTAGAGGTCGCGATCGCTATCACTCGGCTACCGCGCGGTAAACCCGAGACGCGTTCCGCAGCCTCGCTACGCCAGTGGGCTTTTGATGATGCGGTAAACCCAGGCCCAAAGCGCGATCCGCCGATAGCCTCGCCGTGC
Source organism: Actinomycetota bacterium (assembly GCA_039819205.1). Taxonomy (GTDB): domain Bacteria; phylum Actinomycetota; class Acidimicrobiia; order Acidimicrobiales; family Ilumatobacteraceae; genus JABSQH01. Next base: position 223 of record JBCBSO010000448.1, on the reverse strand, counting down.
CGTTCGGACGAGCGCCGGACAGCAATGCCCCGGTAGCCCAATTGGCAGAGGCAGCGGCCTCAAAATCCGCCCAGTGTCGGTTCGAGTCCGACCCGGGGCACAGCGATCGCCCCGCCATCGGGTGGCGCGGCGGTTGGCGGAGCGTCGCGGGCGCTGCCGCGGCGGACGGTATCGTCGTTCGACCATGTCTTCCCGGCGAATCGAGCGACGGTTGTGGCAGAAC
>JBCBSO010000447.1:0-3864 GCA_039819205.1 Actinomycetota bacterium | reverse complement strand
GACCATCGGATCTCGAACGTCGCGGGCGTTCACCGGCGGGATGTACGGGTCGCAGAAGCGAACCTCGGCGCCGCTAGCGCGCAGCCGATCGGCAACCCGAACGGACGGGCTCTCGCGCCAGTCGCTCGTGCCCTTCTTGTACGCCAAGCCGAGGAGCAACACCGTGCTCCCGTTGACCGCCTTGCGGTCGCCGTTGAGCAGCGCTGTCACCCGCTCGTGTACGTAGTCGGGCATGTGCTCGTTGACGTCGTTCGCCAGCTCCACGAAGCGGAACGTGTGCCCGAGATGCTGCTTCACGCGCCACGCGAGATAACTCGGATCGATCGGCAGACAGTGCCCACCAACGCCCGGGCCCGGTGTGAACTTCATGTACCCGAACGGCTTGGTCGCGGCGGCGTCGATCGCCCGCCACACGTCGACTCCGAGATCGCGAGCGAACATCGCCAACTCGTTGACCAACGCGATGTTGACGTGGCGGAACGTGTTCTCGAGGAGCTTGACCATCTCGGCCTCGGCGCACGAGCCGACTGGCACCGTCTGGTCGACGAGCGCTTCGAAGAACGACTGCACCACTGCGAGCGACTCGGCCGAGTCACCGCTGACCACCTTGGGCGTGTTGACCAATCCGTGCGTGGCGTTGCCAGGGTCGATGCGCTCGGGGCTGTAGCCGAGGAAGAACTCGCCCTCCGCGCCGTCGTTCGCAGCGTCGAGGCCCGCCCGCTCTGCGAGCAACGGGCCGAGCAACTCGGTGGTGGTGCCCGGATAGGTCGTGCTCTCGAGAATCACGCACGCACCCGGATTCAGTCGTTCGCCGAGCGTCACGCCGGCCGCCTCGATGTACGAGAGATCGGGCATTCCGTCGCGCAAAGGCGTCGGTACCGATACCACAGCGACGTCGAAGTCGGTGAAGTCGGCTGGGTCGGTCGTTGGTAGGTAGCCGGCATCGAGGGCCAAGCGCAGCTCGGGGTCGGACACGTCGCCGACGTAGCTCTCCCCTGCCTGCAGCGACTTGACCCGCTCGGTCGAGGCATCGAACCCGACGACTGGGAATCCGACCTCGACGGCGCGCATCGCTACGGGCAGGCCGACGTAGCCCTGGCCGACCACCACCACCTTGGCGGTGCGGTTGCCGATTCGGTGCAGGAGTTCGTCGGGGGCCATACCGATCAGGATCGTACGGGCTTGGCGGGGACACCCGCCACGACGTCGCCCGGGTCGACGTCGCGCGTCACCACTGCACCGCCGCCGACCATCGCGCCATGCCCGACGCTGAGGCCCGGCAGAACGTTGGCCCCGGTGCCGATGGTGACACCGTCGCCGAGGGTGACGTCGCCGCTCACTGTGGCCCCTGGGTACACACTGACGAAGTCGCCGAGGGTCGAGTCGTGACCGATCGTGGCGTTCACGTGCAGCTGCGTATGCCGACCGAGCGTGATGTTGGTGGTCACCCGAGCGCCTGCGGCGAGGATGCAACCGCGCCCGATGCGATTGTCGGTGCCGACCGTGGCCATCGGGTGCACGAGGGTGAGCGCAGTGAGTTGTGCAGCGGCGAGTTGGGATTCGATGCGCTGGCGGATGTCACCTCGTCCAATCGCGATCACGAACCCCGCGGGCACCTCGCGCACGAGGTCGGGCACGAGCTCCCAGTCGGCACGCTCCCGTTCGGTCGCCAGATCGGCGACCGTACCGAGGAGGGCTGTACCGAGCCGCGCCAGGCGATCGGCCGACGCGGTGCCGTCGTCGACGTAGCCGAGCAGGTCGAGGTGCGCCCCGGCGCCGTTCATCGCGCCGACGATGTCGAACACCTCGCGTCCGAAGCCACCGGCACCGACGATCACCATGCGTGCCTGCCTGGTGGCGAGGGCAGAGAGTGAGCCGGGCGGAACGGTCACCCACTCGACGCTAACCCTCACCGCCTACGCTCCTGGCGATGGCGGGCGCACCGTGGCTGCACTCCCCGGTGAAGCGGGCGATCGACGCCATGGTCGCCACGTGCGCATTGGCGGTCCTGTCGCCGATCATCGCCGCCACCGCGGTCGCCGTGCGCATCCGTCTCGGGTCGCCGGTGCTGTTCCGTCAGCAGCGGGCGGGGCGCGACGCCCACCCGGTCGACATCATCAAGTTCCGATCGATGACCGACGAACGCAACGCCAGCGGCGAACTCCTACCCGACGCCGACCGCCTGCCGCCGTTCGGCCGGCTGCTACGGGCGAGCAGCCTCGACGAGCTGCCACAGCTGTGGTCGGTGGTGCGCGGCGAGATGAGCCTCATCGGTCCACGACCGTTGCCCGCGAAGTACGTCGCCCGCTACTCGCCCGAGCAGCGACGGCGACTGGAGGCCACACCGGGGATCACCGGCTGGGCGCAGGTGCACGGCCGCAACGCCCTCGACTGGCCGAGCAAGCTGGCCCACGACGTGTGGTACGTGGACCACGCCTCCCCCGCCGTCGATGCGCGCATCGTGCTGCTCACCGTGCACGCCGTGTTCGCCGGCAGCGGCATCAGCGCCTCTGGCCACGTCACCATGCCCGAGTTCCAAGGCGAAACGTGACGCACGGATCGTTGACCGCCTCCACGCGACCGGGCAGGCTGTGGCGGTGACCACCCCCGAGGTTGCCGACGACGCCGAGCCGTCGCCGTTCGGACCCGACGACCGTCCCGTCGCAGTCGACGACGTGGAGACCGCGGTGTTCGAAGGCGAGATGGTGGTGTTCCACGTCGGCCCGTCGATCGTCCACCGACTCGAAGCGGTGGCATCGGCGGTATGGCTGCTGTGCGACGGCGAGACCACGGTCGGTTCGATGCCCGACGAGCTGGCGGAGCTGTTCGACATCGACGCCGACGAACTGCGCACGCCGATCGACGACTCGCTGCGCGGGCTCGCCGAACAAGGCCTGCTGGTCGGCTTCTCACCGCCGCAACACCTCGTGCTACGACCCGACCCGCAGCATGCAGACGACGGCACCGAGATCTTCGAAGCGCCCCCCGACCCTTGAGGTAGCACCGACGACCGCTCCGTGTGGGCGGACTCCATCACGCTGCGCCTCGACGACCTACTGGTTGGCGTGCGTTGCGACACTGCCTCCACGATCGACCGGCTCAGGGCCATGCTGCCGGCCCACGTCGACGACTCGGTCGACGTGCCGTGGGCGTTCAGCGTGCAACTCGAGGAAGGGCCGGGCGCAGTTCGCGCGCTCCCTCAGTTGCGCATAGGTTCCCGTCTGTTGACCCGATCGCGCGACGCCGACGACGTCGTGGTGGCGCTGGTCTCGGTGCTCGGAGGACTCGCCTCGGTGCGTGCCACCGTCGATCGCGACCGCGGGACCGACGACGCAGGGCGGCTGTGGATGCATCTGCGCGCCTTCGCAACAGCCGACGACGACCGGGTGGTGCTGGTCGACGCCACGCAACCAGCGCTCGTCGCCAACTCGGCGCTACGGCGCGCCGGCGTGCGTGGGCTGCCCGTGTGGTCGGTCGGCGTCGACGCAGCGAGCGAACCGGCCGCAGTGACCACCCCGTCACCGCTCGACGCAGTGGAGTGGGCAGCGGGGACGGTGGCCACACCTGCGGCACTACCGGGACCGATGGTGCTCGCCGGCCTCGTCGCGCTCGACGTCTGCGGACACGAGGCGACAACGCCGGAGGTACACGCCCGCCACCTCGCCGAGCACCACGGCCACACCCCCGCAGGGCGGATCGCCCGCTTCGCCGCTCGCCACCCGTCGCCACAGTGGTTCCGCACGATCGACGCGCTGGCCGACGCGGGCCGAGTCGCCCTCGCCGACGACGAAGGCGACGCAGCGACGGCGATCGTGCGGCTGCTCACCGACGCGCCGTGACCGCGAGAGTGTTCCGCGCACCGGT
>JBCBSO010000446.1:0-3871 GCA_039819205.1 Actinomycetota bacterium | reverse complement strand
GGTGATGTGGGCCCTCACCGGGTGGCTCGACCGGGTCGTTCCGCCACAAACGATCGAAGATCTGCCCTCGCAGTCGTTTCTCTCGACGTCGTTTCCGACCACGACGTATCTCGCTGCGCTCGTGGCCGGGGCGACGGTGATCTCGCCGTTGTTGCCGCGGGCGTGGCGGACGTTGGCGTGGGCCGCTGTGTGGCTGACGATCTTCGTACGCGTGGTCACCGCCGTCCAGGCTCCGGTGAACATCGCGGTGACGTTTGCCCTCGGTGGCGTGGTCGGCACCGCGATGCTCGTCGCGTTCGGGTCACCGCTGCGCCGACCCGGTGCCGCCAGCCTCCGGGCGATGCTCGAAGCGGGTGGGCTGCAGGTCGACGATCTCCGCGACGAGGAGTCGCTCACCGGTCGGCGGACCTATGTCGGCACCACGTCGGACGGCCCGATCGTGGTCACCTACGCCGACCAGGACGATCGTGATGCCGCGTTGTTGTCGCAGCTCATCCGCGCAGTGCGCGTGCACTCGGTCGACGACGACACGCTGTCGGTGCAGCCCGACCGGCGAGTCGCCCATCAAGGGTTGACCACAGCGATGGCCCGCCGCGCCGACGTGCGCACACCAGACGTCGTGGCGGTGGCGCCGGCGGGTCCGGAGAGCGCCGTGATCGCCCTTGAAGCACCGGCAGGCACGGCGCTCGCCGAGGTGGACGATCCCGATGACATCGACGCGGCCGCCCTCGTCGATGTCTGGCGACAACTCGACCGTCTCCACGCGGCGCGTATCGCCCACCGATCGCTGACTCGCCACCACGTCTACATCGACGGCGGTACCGCTTCGATCGTCGACCTCGAGTACGCACGACTGACCGCCTCCGACGATCAACTGGCCGTCGATGCGGCTGAGATGCTGGTGACCACTGCGCTGACGGTGGGCGTCGAACGAGCGCTCGATGCGGCGACCGTCGACGAGCGGCCGATCCTGACGAGGTCGTTGGCGTTCATTCAACCGGCGGCCCTTCCTGCCGCGGCGCGGCGCGCCGTACGCAAGAACAAGGATCTCCTCGAGGCGCTGCGCAGCGGCCTGCAAGAGCGCCTCGACGTGCCGCCGGTGGAACTCGAGCAACTCGACCGCATCAGCGTCGCCAAATTGGTCAGCTGGGTTGGATTCGCCGTGCTGGCGTTCTTCATCCTCGGCTTGGCCACCAGCTGGTCGGAGATCACCGACGCGATGAGCGGCGCCAACTGGTGGTGGGCCATTCCGGTGCTCATCGTCACGCTGCTCGGCACCGTCGGCGGGGCCATGTCGCTGTCCGGGTCGGTCGTTCGCCCCGTGCCGCTGGGTGAGGCGACGGTGATCATGTTCGGCCAGTCGTTCCTCAACCGGTTCACGCCGATGAACGCCGGCGGCATGGCGATGCGTATCCGCTACCTCCAGAAGGGCGGCACCGATGGCACGGTGGCCACCGCGGCGATCGGGCTGACATCGGCGGCGAGTGGCGTGATGCAGGTGGTGTTCATCGCCTTCTTCTTCTTGTGGAGCACGTCGGACCCCACCGCTGGCATCAGCCTCAGCGGGGACGATGACGGTGGCGGGGCCGTGAGCACGATCATCGCGGTGTTCGTTGTGGCCATCGTGATCGCGGGGGTGCTCATTGCGGCGACGCCACGCCTCCGGACGTGGCTGATGGGCTTCGTGCGTTCGACGCGCGACAAGATCCGGCGAGACTTCGGCGAACTCGCACGGCGTCCAGCGAAGCTAATGCTGCTCTTCGGAGGCGCCGGGGTCAGCAAGCTCACGACGATCGTGGCGTTCGTCGCGGCGTGTCGTGCCTTCGACATCGACCTGTCGTTCGCCGAACTGGGGGCGCTGTACCTCGGGGCGAACACGGTCGCGTCGGCCGTGCCGACACCGGGTGGCGGCGGCGCGATCGAGGCGGCGCTGGTGGTGGTGCTGACCAACGCAGGCGTCGAGGACGCCACTGCCTGGGCGGCGGTGTTGTTGTTCCGCCTGATCAACTTCTGGTTCCCGACGATTCCGGGCTATCTCGCGCTGCGCATCAGCGAACGGCGCGAGCTGATCTGAGTTACCCGGCGTATCGAAAGCCGCCGTCGACGTCGATCACCTGCCCGCGCAACCACGCCAGCTCGTCCCCAGCGAGCAGCGCGACGACGTTGGCGATGTCGTCGGGTGTTCCCCAGCGGCCGTCGGGGAACCGCTCAGCGGCGGCCTCGAGGAGTGCATCGTCGGCGTACCCGGTGTCGACGGGACCGGGGTTGATGCAGTTGGCGATGATCCCCGTCGGCGCCAGCGCGGCGGCCACGGTCGCCGTCATCTGATGCAGCGCCGCCTTGGTCACCGCGTACGGCAGCTCGCCATGCATCGGACCGTGGGCCTGGCCACTCGTGAACCAGATCATCCTGCCGCGGGGCGCCGCATCGTTGGGCGCCGGCTCGTGCACGGCGGCGAAGCGCTGTGCCAGGAGGATCACGCTGCGCACGTTGACCGCCCAGCAGAGGTCGAGCTCCGTGGCGCTCGAGTGCGCGAGATCAACGTCCGAACTGCGGGCGTGGGTGGCGACCACGATGTCGAGTCGGCCGTGGGCGTCGATCGTCCGGTCGATGATCTCGGCTGGCACGGCCGGGTCGGCGAGGTCGTCGCGAGCGACGTCGATCGGCAAGTCCGCCGGCGTAGCGTCCCATGGCTGCTCGTCGTCGTGGGGTGGCCAGCCGCTCGCACAGACGGTCGCGCCCGCCGCCTGCAAACGGCGGACGATCGCGGCGGCGATGCCGACCTCGCGCGATACGCCGGTGACCAGCGCGACGCGTCCAGTGAGCGGAGTAGAGGAGGACATCTCTTCATCGTCGCAGCTCCTACGCTCTCGCCGTGGACGAGAATCCGACGCTGATCGGTCCTGCGTTGATCGGGGTGGTGATGGGGTCGACCAGTGATTGGCCGACGATGGAGCACGCTGTCGACACGTTGACGAGCTTCGACGTGGCGCACGAGGCTCGGGTGGTCAGCGCCCATCGCATGCCCGATGAGATGTTCGCCTACGCCGAGTCGGCGAGTGGCCGCGGGCTGCGGGCGATCCTCGCCTGCGCGGGCGGCGCTGCGCATCTTCCCGGCATGCTCGCCGCCAAGACGACGGTGCCCGTGCTCGGCGTCCCGGCCCCGACGCGCCACCTCGGCGGGCAGGACTCGTTGTATTCGATCGTGCAGATGCCCGCCGGGATCCCTGTCGCCACGTTCGCCATCGGTCGTGCCGGCGCTGTCAACGCGGCGCTGTTCGCCGTGGCCATGCTCGCCGCCGACGACCCGGAACTGGCCGAGCGATTGCGGCGCTATCGCGCCGAGCGGCGCCAGCACGCTGCCGACTCCGAACTCCCCCCTCCCGCATGACACCGATCGAACCGCCCGCCACCATCGGCATGCTCGGCGGCGGTCAGCTCGGCAAGTTCGCGCTGATTGCGGCCACGCAAATGGGCTACCGCACCGTGGTGCTCGACCCCGATCCCGGCGCACCCGCCGGGGTCGTTGCCAACGAGCACCTCGTCGCCCCGTACGACGACCGCGATGCGCTGGGCCGGATGGCCCGCACGTGCGCGGTCGTCACGACCGAATTCGAAAACCCGCCCGCCGATGCGCTGTCGTGGCTCGCCGAGCGAACCAGGGTTGCGCCGTCACCCGCTGCGGTGTCGGTGGCGCAGGACCGGATCGCCGAGAAACGGTTCCTCGTCGACAACGGGTTCCCGGTCGGTCCGCACCAAGTGCTCACCGACGATGCGGCGACGATGCACATCGACCGACCGTCGTTGTTCACGGTGCGTTGACCTTTCCCGTCGTAGCCGAGGCGGGCGGTCTTGATGATCGACGGTCGGT